>JASLBZ010000023.1 GCA_030146285.1 Neisseriaceae bacterium
AACTTAAGTTTATTTTACAAGAAAGCTATTTGCTGTTTATGTACCAATCTGGAAAATGGTTTGCTTAAGCTTAAACAATTTGGCAGCAAAGACAGCCAAGTCCTGTAAAAAACGTTAGAATAAGCGCCTAACATCATTCAATTTATTTTATGGATTAATAAAATGGCATACTTATGGCTCAAGCTGCTGCATATCTTTTTTATTGTTGCTTGGTTTGCAGGGCTATTTTACCTACCGCGCATTTATGTCAATCTAGCACAAGTTCCCATCGGTGGGGCTGAATACAATCGTTTACTAGGCATGGCGCAACGTTTGTTTAAATTCATGACGCCATTGGCTATTTTGGCCTTAATCGCAGGTTTTATCATTCCCTTTGTTATGGAATGGTGGAAAATGGGCTGGGTACATACCAAAGTCACTTTGGGTGTCATTTTGTTGGCTTACCAAGGCTATTGCTGGAAGCTGTTGCAAGACTTCCAAGCCAAACGCAACCTCCATAGCCACAAATGGTATCGCTACTTCAATGAATTCCCTGTGATTATTTTGGCCATTGCCTTGTATTTGGTGATTTTCAAACCATTTTAAAAATAACTTGACGTTACAGGCTGCCTTTTAGGCAGCCTGTATTGTGTAGATCACTTATTTGTATCTTTTAGAAAGCAGTACAATGTCAATTGAAATTGAACGCCGTTTTTTAATTAAAAATGACAACTGGCGTGGCTTGGTAGAACCGATTGCCATGCGCCAAGGTTATTTATCGGTAGAAAAAGAACGCACCATTCGCGTGCGCTTGGCTGGCAATAAAGCATGGTTAACCTTAAAAAGTGCCATCTCTCATGTCTCTCGCCATGAATTGGAATATGAAATTCCTGTGGCTGATGCAAACATCATGCTAGAGAACATGTGTCCTTTTATCTTGGACAAACAACGTTTTGTTATCGATTACGAGGGTTTTTCATTTGAAGTTGATGAGTATTTCGGCCTGAATGCACCCTTAGTGGTGGCTGAAATTGAATTGCCAAGCGAATCAACACCATTTGAAAAACCAGAATGGTTGGGCGAAGAAATTACCTTTGATGCTCGCTTTACCAATGCTTATTTAAGCAAACATCCCTACTCAAGCTGGAATGATGAATCTGAAGGTCAATGACTTTCCATCCAAAAGGATTTTAAGCAATGAATCGCAATGAACAATTATTCAATGACGCCAAACAGTATATTCCTGGTGGCGTTAACTCTCCTGTGCGTGCCTTTGGTAGCGTTGGCGGTGTGCCTCGCTTTATCAAAAAAGCACAAGGTGCTTATGTTTGGGACGAAAACGACCAACAATACATCGACTATGTTTGCTCTTGGGGTCCTGCCATTGTCGGTCACACTCA
Organism: Neisseriaceae bacterium; assembly: GCA_030146285.1. Classification (GTDB taxonomy): domain Bacteria; phylum Pseudomonadota; class Gammaproteobacteria; order Burkholderiales; family Neisseriaceae; genus JASLFS01. The sequence goes on from JASLBZ010000023.1 coordinate 1,380, forward strand.
CCCAGAAGTTATCGAGGCTGTCCGCGAAGTGGCTTTAGATGGCTTGTCTTTTGGTGCACCAACCGCAGCTGAAGTCGACATTGCTCGTGAAATTTGCAACATCATGCCAAGCGTTGAACAAGTGCGCTTGGTTAGCTCAGGCACAGAAGCAACCATGAGTGCCATTCGCTTGGCGCGTGGCTTTACCGGTCGCGATACCATTATTAAATTTGAAGGTTGCTACCACGGCCACTCAGACAGCCTATTGGTTAAAGCAGGCTCTGGCTTATTGACCTTTGGCAATCCAAGCTCAGCAGGTGTTCCAGCCGACTTTACCAAACACACATTGGTTTTGCGCTACAACGATGTTGAAGAATTAAAAGAAACCTTTGCTGCCATTGGCGACACCATCGCTTGCGTGATTTTAGAGCCTTTTGCAGGCAACATGAATTTGGTTAAGCCCACTGCGGACTTTGTCCACAGCCTACGCCAATTAACCGAGCAACATGGCACGGTTTTGATTTACGATGAAGTGATGACGGGCTTTCGTGTGGCTTTACAAGGTGCACAATCATTGCATGGCATTACCCCTGATTTAACCACCATGGGTAAGGTTATTGGTGGCGGCATGCCCTTAGCTGCTTTTGGTGGTCGCAAAGACATCATGTCTTGTATCTCACCTTTGGGTGGTGTGTACCAAGCCGGCACACTATCGGGCAACCCTGTGGCGGTGGCTGCTGGTTTAAAAACGTTAGAAATCATTCAGCGCGAAGGTTTTTATGAGAATATCAATGCCCGCACAGAACAATTGGTCAATGGCTTAAGCCAAGCTGCCAAAGACGCTGGTATTGATTTGGTCACCGATTCAGTGGGTGGTATGTTTGGTTTGTACTTCACCAATACCTTGCCACAAACCTATGAAGACATGACCAATACTGATACTGAAGCTTTTAAACAGTTCTTTCACGGCATGTTAGAGCGTGGTGTGGCATTTGGCCCTTCTGCCTATGAAGCCTGCTTTATGTCTGGTGCTCACACACCAGAAATCATTGACCAGACCATTGCGATTGCCAAAGACGTTTTTGCTGAAATGGCAAAAAACAAATAAACAGACTGAAAAATCAAAAAGCCTCGCATAATCCATGCGAGGCTTTTTTTACAGGCTGCCTATGTTTTACATAAAGAGCTTAACGATAGAGCCCATCAGCACCATGAAAAATTGCATAAATGGGCGCATAATGGCGCTCAGAACACCTGTGAATAACAAGGCAATCAAGATCCAAGTGCCGTAAGGCTCAATTTTTTGAAATGACATTGAAGCCTTAGCCGATAAAAAGGTATCCACAAAACGGCCGCCATCCAATGGCAAAATGGGCAACATGTTCAACACAAATAGCATGATGTTAATTTGCACACCAAAACTCGACATTTGTAACAAAGGTGCACTGAATGAATTGTTCATTTTATACGCCAACACAATACACAGTGTCCAACCTAGCGCCATGATCAAATTCGACAAGGGCCCAGCAATGGCCACCATGCGCATGCCCATGCGCACATTTTTAAAGTTACGAGAGACCACTGGCACGGGTTTTGCCCAACCAAAAATAAAGCCTCCTGGCATGAGTGACATCACCAGTGGCACTAAGATGGTGCCAACAGGATCAATATGTGCAACTGGATTTAAGGTTAATCGACCCAATTGTTCTGCTGTTCTGTCACCATAATGACGCGCCATATAACCGTGCGCAGCTTCATGCACTGTAATTGCCAGTAGCAAAGGCAAAATCATTAACAACAATGTTGCCAAATTAAAATTCTCAAACATATGTTTCCTAAATTATCTTACAGCCCCAAAACATCAATCGCGCCTTTGCCTTCACGCACCAGCTCTACGCCTTCTGTCATGTCCACAACAGTGGTCAGCTCATTGCCACACCAACCACCATCGACAATCACGTCCACTTGGTTGTCCAAAACATCACGGATTTCATAAGCATCGCTTGGCGCATAATCATCACCAGGTAAAATCAGTGAACAAGATAGCATCGGTGCACCCAGTTCAGCCAACAATGCTTGCGCAATGGTATTGTCGGGCACGCGCAAACCAATGGTTTTGCGCTTGGGATGCAAAGTGCGGCTAGGCACTTCTTTACTGGCTTGTAAAATGAAAGTATAGCTACCCGGTGTGGCTGCTTTTAGTAATCGAAACTGGGTATTGTCCACTTTGGCATAAGTACCCAAATCACTTAAATCATGACACACCAAAGTCAAATGGTGTTTCAAATCAATTTGGCGAATTTGCAAAATTCGCTCCATTGCGGTTTTGTTGCCCAATTCACAACCCAGTGCATAGCAAGAGTCTGTTGGGTAAACGATCACACCGCCTTTTTTCACAATATCAACGGCTTGCTTAATCAAGCGCTCTTGTGGATTGTCGGGGTGAATACTTAAAAATAGCGCCATTATTGTTGTTTCCCTTGTTGTGTTGCATCTTCCCACAATTGCCAAATTGGCTGACAAATCGGTGGCAATGCTGGTGGTTTGCCGAGTGAACAGCCCTCACCTATTTTATGAAAATCACTGCCAATGCTTGCGTGCATTTCAAAACGCTGCGCTAACAGCGCATAATTCAGAATTTCATTGACGCTGTGGCTGCCTGAAGCCACTTCAATGCCTTTGCCGCCCATGTCTTTGAACTCTTGAATCAACTCACGCATTTGCGTGGCACTCATGGTGTAGCGTGCTGGATGTGCAATCACAGCCACACCACCTGCTCCATTAATCCATGAGACAACATCTTCTAAAGCGGCCCACTCATGCTTTACATAGCCGCTTTTGCCTTCACCCAAATATTTCTTAAAGGCTTGCTGCATATTGCGTACATGACCTTCTTCGAGTAAAAATCGGGCAATGTGTGCTCGACCCACCATTTCAGGATTGGTGCTTTTTGCTAAAGCGCCTTCATAAACGCCATCAATACCTTGTTTTTTTAACTTTTCACTAATGGCAGCTAAGCGCTCAATACGACCTGAGCGCACATTGGCCAAATTGCTTTGTAAGACTTCATTGTTTGTATCAACATTCAATCCAACAATGTGCACGACTTTACCACGCCAAGTCACGGATGCCTCAACACCATTGATTAAAGTCATCCCCAACTCACGCGCTTTTTCATGCGCTTCGGCCAAACCACCTAAATGATCATGATCCGTCAACGACAACATCTGACAGCCATTGTCATGTGCCAATTGCACAACGTCGCTCGGACTTAATTCACCATCGGAAATGTAGGAATGGCAATGCAAATCTATACTCATTTTTCATCCCCTTTTTGTTGTTCTTGTTTTGATTTTTGTTGTTGCGCATCATAAAGCCGTTTGTCTTTATAATACATCTCCCAGATACAAGCATCACCACAATCACTGCCACAACATTCCCAGTCTTCTGGCTGCACAGGCTCAAGAAGCAATGGATCACTCACCAGAAAAGCCTGCTTTGACTGTAATTGTCACGCCCACTTCTGGAATATGAATGACTTCATCAGCAATAATTTTGGCTGTTTTACGGGTTTCTACTGCACCATTTCTGAAAACCATGCCCTCAGCAATCATCAGCTTAGCATGCCCACCCGTTTGTGATGCACCTGTGGTTTTTAATAAATCACACAATGCAATGTGTTCGTGTTTTTCTAAATAAAACAATTCGTTCATAATATCTTTCTTATTATTGAATAAGTTGCATGCTTTACAGCATTCATCTTAATGTGTGTCGATGATTCAACAATCGCTTTAACAGCATCACCACCAAGCATCCATGCAACCTTCAAGTTTGGTGCTTGATAAATTAGGTGTGAATCTTGTCAACAATCCAATCACGGAGACTCGGACATAAAAGACACATCCATTATATAAGCTTTTGGATTGTCCAAATCAACTTTTACCTGTACTTTGCTTGGCAGGCGATCAGAAGGATCTTGTTTGAATGGTTTGCTCCGAAACGTGTATACGTCTAAACTATCGGGGTGTCGCCACTGGGTAATGACTTCGTAGCGATCAATGTGTTGTCCATCTCCAACCTTACGTGTCCAGTGCCGAACATCCACAACCATGGTGTCAACCACTTGTCCCACGCGCAAGGCATGTTGCTCTTGCTGGTATTTGGGCAGCAAAATGACTAAAAACAAGACTGCGATGACCAAGCTTACTAGCCACGAAATCAAATGTGGCTGCATAATACTAAAAATTAAACTAAGAACAAAAAAGAAGCCTGCTAACCACAATACAACAACAGACATGGCAATTCCTCTTATTGAATGTTTCTTGTGTTTTCCGCTTTGGGATATGAACGAATGCACTTACTGCAAAACCTAAACTGGCGCTATGCCACCAAAGAATTTAATCAGCAAACTGTGCCTCAAGCAAAGGTGAACCTGATTCTTGAAGCCGCGCGTTTGGCACCATCCTCCAATGGCTTACAGCCATACCATTTGTTTCTGATTCCCAGAGGTGCTTTGCTTGATCAACTGGCCAACATGACTTATGGCAACAAACAATTGCGCACATGCTCGCACCTGATTGTTTTTAGTGCATGGGACAATTATACGCCTGAACGCATTAATGAATATTTCAGTCGTCAGAACCAAGAACGTGAACTGGATGACAGTTTAACCAACAGCACCCGCCTGAGAATCATCGCCCAAATGGGGGCAATGAGTGCTCTAGAAAACTTCCATCACGCTACCAAACAAAGCTTTTTAGCTGCTATGTGTGCAATGATTGCCGCTTCGGAATGCAATGTAGACTGCACACCCATGGAAGGCTTTGAAGCTGACAAAGTAGACGCCTTATTAAAACTACCAGAACAAGGCTTACGCAGTACGTTGTTGTTGCCCATTGGCTATCGCGATGAAGAAACAGACTGGTTACACGGCATGAAAAAAGTTCGCCGCCATATGGATGATTTTGTCACAGTATTGGATTAAACAGTATTAAGCCCATGTAAAAACACGGGCTTAATCGTTAATTAACTGGCAGTGACCAATTCACGGCTATATGTTTTCTCACAATAATGGCATTTTAACTTGGTCACGCCACTGCGATGTTTCACGTGAAATCGGCTTTGTACAGGCTCAGTGTGCGTGGCACAGTTGCTATTAGGGCAACGAAACACATGGTGAATCTCTTCAGGCAGCCTTAAAGCATGCTTCTCAACCACTTCATAATTTTTAATCACATTAACAGTTGCTTGCGGAGCAAAGAGCGCCAATTGGTTGGCTTCTTCTTGGCTAAAAAACACATCAGTAACTTTGATAATGTCTTTTTGTTCCATCACACTGCTGCGCAAATTAAAACCAACAGTCACGCGCTTGCCCAAATCATTCAAACCAAACTGGCGCAAAATCACCAAGCCTTGTCCTGCAGGAATGTGGTCAATTACCGTGCCATTGGTTAATGCTTCAACGCTTAATTCCATGTTCCTGTCCTTATACTTCTGGGTTCAAAACCAAAGCCAGCAATGCTTGGCGGGCAAATACACCATTTTTAGCCTGTTCAAAATAATAGGCTTGTGGCGTGTCATCCACATCATTGGCAATTTCATCTACACGCGGCAAAGGATGCATAATTCGCAAATTGTCTTTGGCATGTTTGAGCATGGCTGCATGCAAATTAAACTGCCCTTGAATTTTTAAAAATTCCTGCTCATCAAAACGCTCACGTTGGACGCGCGTCATGTACAGAATATCCACCACCTCAATAGCGGCCTCTAACGACGTCAAAACCTGATACTTCACACCAGCATCGTCTAGCTCTTCACAAATATAATCAGGCATGGCCAATTGTGGTGGGGCTACAAAATAAAACTCACAATTCCAATGCTTCATGGCTTGCGCCAATGAATGTACGGTTCTGCCGTATTTCAAATCGCCTGCCAAGGCAATTTTCAAACCATCCAATGTGCCTTGGCTTTCAAAAATGGATACCAAATCCAAAATGGTTTGTGACGGATGTTGGTTAGTACCATCACCGGCATTGACCACAGGCACAGAACTGAACTCACTGACCACACGTGCAGCACCATCTTGATTGTGTCGCATCACAATCGCATCAGCGTAACCGCTAATAATGCGTGCGGTGTCTGCCAAGGTTTCCCCTTTTTTGGCGCTGGTATTGGCACCATCAGCAAAGCCAATAACCCGACCACCTAAACGCTGTGCCGCTGTCTCAAACGACAAGCGAGTTCGAGTTGAGGGCTCAAAAAAACAAGTTGCTACCAACTTGTTTTTCAACAAATCTTCACGAGGCTTCTGTTTCAAAGACAGAGCCGTTTTCACCACCAATTCCAATTCTTCTTTACTTAAATCGGCAATGGAGATAACGTTTTTTTGATACAAAGGATTGGCCATATAGTTTTCCATGGGTCTGCCTTAGGATAAATTGGTCGCAAAAAAAGACCGTCGTGACATCACTGACAGCCATTTTTCATTAAGGCATTAAGATGATATTGTATCACCTAGCACGACTGACTGGCTGAATTTTTTTGTGAATCCCCATGCCAGAATCAGCATCAAATCATCCACCAAAAGGACTGTTATGTACATTGTCGAGTTGACTTATAACGCACCACAAGAGGCTATTGAGCCATTGCGTGAAGCACATATGCAATGGGTTAAAACCCACTTTGATCTGGGTCATTTTTTGGCATCCGGCAAAAAAGAAACGTTGGACGGCGGTATTATTTTGGTCTCATCGCACATCAGCGCAGAAATGCTCAACAACATTATTGCGGATGATGCTTTTACCGCTGTTGCTGACTATCGCATTACCCAAACCGACATTACCAGCACACAAGCCTATTTAGAAATTCTCAAAACGGCATAGTATGCAAAATTATTTTGTCTTTTATCTCTTTTACCTTCATTAAACAATCTTAATCCTTTGTCCTTGTCTTATTTTGAAAATAAAGCATCAGCAAACCATGCTGACAAGGACAATATATGCACACACACATCCACTTTAGGGAGCGACTGCTCCCTAAAAAAAATATTCATGGCAAAGCACGTTGGAAAATACTGCTGATTTTGGTGATATTGGCAGTGATTGCCCTGCCTAGCTACCGTGCTTACAGTGATTTTCGCATTCGCAAAGAGTTAGAAATTGTTTATCGTGAACTGTATAACACCCAAATAGATGTTGAGATGGCAACATCACAAGGCTTGAAAATTGCCATTAACAGTACAGATGATAGCAATGGCAAGCTGCATTTTCCATTGCAACTAACCAAAGGCTCTGGGTCGGATCTCGAAAACAACCCCAATAACATTCACTCCAACTTTATCAAGTCCTTACGGATAAGCCACACCAAAGAACAAATCATGCCATTGAGCATTCATGACAAGCCTAAGTACATGAAACAACTGGAGCTCACTGCAATCTTGGGCAAAGACAGCATCCTCAACGGTGCAATTGTCTCTGTCGCCAGAAGCATGGGGTCTATTGGGCCAGGTGTTACAGGCCAAGGCCAGTGGCGCTGCTTAATTGCTCAGGGTCAGTCTAAAAAAGACATTGATGTTGAACATGTTCCCAAAGCATGCCGGTTCTTAGACAGATCATCAACAGAGTGGCTACAATACCAAGCAGCAGAAATCAACCAATAAAAAGCCAGAGCATCTGCTCTGGCTTTTTTGACTGGTACTTCCAGATCCTTACGAACGAGGACCAAATGCCTCAGCAAAGATCGCCACAACCTCTTCATGAGATGGTTGAATTGGATTTGTTAGACCACATACATCTTTCATGGCATTGTCAGCCAAAACAGCAAAATCTTCTTGTTTAACACCCAGCTCTTGCAAGGATTTTGGAATATTCACAATGTCAGCCAATTTTTTAATAGCATCAATCACGCCCATACTGGCCAATTCGGCATTGTTCGCAGCCAAAATTGCACCCACCTCATCCAAACGCTCTTGTGCAGAAGCATAGTTAAATTTTTGCACATGTGGCAACAACAACGCATTGCACACGCCATGAGGTAAGTTGTAAAAACCTCCCAATTGATGCGCCATGGCATGAACATAACCCAAAGAGGCATTGTTAAATGCCATGCCCGCCATAAACTGTGCATACGCCATTTGTTCACGCGCTTTTTTGTTTTTTGGTTCTGCCACTGCTGTTGGCAAATACTTGGCGATCAACTCAATGGCTTTAACAGCCACGGCATCAGTCACTGGCGTTGCCGCTGTAGAGACATAAGCTTCAACAGCATGTGTCAAAGCATCCATACCCGTTGCAGCCGTTAGTGAAGCTGGCATACCTTCCATCAAATCGGGGTCATTAACAGATAAAAATGGTGTTACATGGTCATCCACAATCGCCATTTTAACGTGGCGTTGCTCATCCGTAATGATGGTAAAACGTGTGATTTCAGAAGCAGTGCCCGCAGTGGTATTCACTGCAATCAATGGCAATTGTGCTTTTTTCGATTGATTCAGACCTTCATAGTCTTCAATCTTGCCGCCGTTGGTTGCCAAAAGTGCAATGCCTTTTGCACAGTCGTGAGGCGAACCGCCGCCCAAAGACACCACACAATCTGCATTCACTTCTTTTAATTTTGCCAAGCCATCCACAACATTTTGAACGGTTGGGTTAGGCTGTGCACCATCAAAAATACTCACCGCAATGCCACGCACTTCTAGCTTTTCAGCCACTTGCTTTGCCACACCCAATTTTGCCAAAGAAACATCGGTCACAATCAAGGCATGCTTAAAACCAAAGGTTTTAATTTTGTCACAAGCTTGCTCCAAAGCACCAGCACCCAACATATTTTGTGAAGGCATAAAAAATTCTGAAATCATGATTCGTTCCTTTTCTGTATTAGCAACATTGTTATTATTAATACTTTCTATTAGAAATCCAGTCTAACGCAAAGACAATGACCATGCATTGCGTCTTCTCAAGCTTCATCATCATTACTGTGTTTTTAGGCTTAATGCCCAATAACCAAATCAGCATAACATTGATTAATTTGGTTGCACCCACCTTTACATTATTATGAGTTACGCATCACCACAAAGTCGGCCAAGTATCGCAACATATCCGCACGTTCGCCAAAAGGCACTAAAACCAATTTGGCTTGTTCTACCAATTCTTTGGCATATGTTTTGGCCTCATTTAAGCCCATAAATGACACATACGTTGGCTTGTCATTCTCTGCATCTTTACCTGCTGTTTTGCCCAAGGTTGTCGTATCTTGTTCACAATCCAAAACATCATCAATCACTTGGAAAGCCAAACCCAAAGATACCGCATATGCGTCCAGTGTTGCCAATGTTTGAGGCGTGATGTCTTCGCAACTGAGCGCACCTAATAAAACGGCAGCACGAATCAGCGCACCTGTTTTTAAACCGTGCATTTCTTGCAAATCTTGCTGATTTAAAAAATGACCCACATTGTCCAAATCAATCGCCTGTCCACCTGCCATACCCAGACTGCCAGATGCTTTTGCCAAAGTTGCAATACTTTTTAGCTGTTGGCTTGCAGGCAAGTCATTGCCTTGACTTAATACATCAAAAGCCAGCGTTTGTAGGGCATCGCCAACCAAAAGCGCTGTGGCTTGGTCATACTTAACATGGCAAGTTGCCTTACCACGGCGCAAATCATCATTGTCCATTTCTGGCATATCATCGTGTACTAAAGAATACACATGAATTAATTCAACCGCACATGCGCCTTGGTCCACGGCCTGTTCATTCGCTTGACCAATCAAAGATGCAGCATAGCTTAGCAATGGGCGAAAACGTTTACCGCCATCTAGCGTGGTGTAACGCATGGCTTCATGTAACTTTTCCGGTTTATTCTCTGCGCTTGGCAATACAGCAGACAAAGCATGTTCGATGCGTGATTGTTGTGCAAGCATCCATATTTTAAAATCAATTTCCTTCTTCAAGACTTAGCTCCTTTAGTTCGCCTGCATCCATTACTTGTAATTTTTGCTCAACCTCAGCCAGTTTGTCTTGGCAAAAACGCACCAATTCATTGCCCTCACTGTAAGCTTGTAAGGCATCTTCTAATGGTGTTTCGCTGTTTTGCATGGTTTGTGTAATCACTTCCAAACGTGCCATGGCTTCTTCAAATGTTTTTGGCAACGTGATTTTTTTCATGGTATCTCTCTGGGTTGACTTAAAATACAGTCCGTATTGTAACGCAGTTATGTCAATAATTCAGGATACTTGCCAGTGGTCTTTGGCTATAATGGCATCAGAAAAACCATCCATTCATCAGCAAAGATTACACATGCGCAATCATTTTTTACCTCAAGTGCCCTGGGCAGCCAAATCTTTTTGGTCACTATCGCCTTTGCCTTTATTTATTAGTTGTGTGTCTTTGTTTATGTTTGGCATTGGTGATGGCCTCATTTTACAATCAAATCTTGGCAATTCTCCGTGGACCATTTTCTCAGAAGGCGTCGCCCGGCATACCCCACTGTCTATTGGTGGTGCTAGCTTGGCGGTAAGCATCATTATTTTGTGTTTGACCATACCGCTGCGCATTCGCGTGGGCTTGAATACGTTTTTAAATGCTGCTCTGATTGCCTTGGCTTTGGATATTGTCAGCCGCACCGTTCCTAGTAGCACCAACAGTACAGTGCAATGGGCAATGTGCATTTTGGGCATCTTAATTGGTGGCGTTGCCAGTGCCTTTTACCTCACCGCGAATATGGGCGCAGGTCCACGCGATGGTTTGATGGTCGCCATTAGCCAACGCTTTGATGTTCCCATTGCTTGGGCAAGAACATCTTTGGAAATTTTTGCGTGTCTCACCGGTTGGCTAATGGGTGGTAATTTTGGCTTGGGCACCTTATTGTTTGCCTTGTGCATTGGCCATGTACTGGCTTTTGTGATGAACCATTTCAAAAAACGCTACCCACCCAAGATTATTTTGTCTTCGCCATAAAATACCAATCATGCAAATTCACATTAGTTTTATGAATGAGATGATTAATATTTATTCACTGTATCAATATGAATAAATGCCTTATATTACATACCAATATTACTGACTCTGTGTTTTTTGATTATTAAGGAATCCATTCATGAAAAAAGTACTGGCTGCACTCGTATTGGCAACACCTTTATTGGCAACAGCTGCAGAATACAGCTTAGATCCCTCCCATACCAATGCAACCTTTTATATTGATCATTTCGGCACTTCCACCAACTTTGGTATTTTTAATAATCTAGAAGGCAACTTAAGTTTTGACGCCGCCAAGCAAACTGGCAAAATTGACCTAATTATTCCAATGTCAAACCTAGACACCGGCCGAAAACAATTTGATCAGCACTTACAAAATGCCGATTTATTCGATGCCAAAAAATTCCCAAACATGCGCTTTGAGTCTAGCAAATGGCGTTTTCAAGATGGCAAAGTCACCAGCATCGCTGGCAATTTAACCATCAAAGGCGTGACCAAACCAGTGGTATTAACTGCCACCAAATTCAATTGCTACAACAGTCCAATATTCAAAAAAGAAGTGTGCGGTGGCGACTTTACCACCACCATCGACCGCACCGATTGGGGCATGGATTACTTGGTTCAAATGGGCATGAGCAAATCTGTGTCATTGGTGATTCATGCAGAAGGTGTGAAAAAATAATTCAGGCAGCCTGAAAAAGAAAAACAGCCATTGATATGGCTGTTTTTTAAATGGCACTAGCGTTCTGAGTACACATTATTTTTCGTCTTCGTCCTCACCCAAAAAATCACCACTTTGACGTGCCCAAAGGCTGGCATACAAACCTTGTTGGTCTAATAATTCTTGGTGTGTTCCCATTTCCACAATGCGACCTTTGTCTAAAATCACCAAACGATCCATCGCAGCAATGGTGGATAATCGATGGGCTATGGCAATCACCGTTTTGTCTGCCATCAGATCATTTAGACTGTCTTGAATGGCTTGCTCTACTTCCGAGTCCAAAGCACTGGTGGCCTCATCCAAAATCAAAATGGGGGCATTTTTAATCATCACCCGAGCGATGGCAATCCGCTGACGCTGGCCACCTGACAGTTTCACCCCTCGCTCCCCCACATGTGCTTCCAAACCAATATTGCCATTGGCGTCTTGTAAGTTGTCCAAGAAACTGGTGACTTGTGCTCGTTGTAGTGCCAATTCAATCTCAGCATCGCTTGCATTGCTACGCCCATAAACCAAATTATCTCGAACAGAACGGTGTAATAACGATGTATCCTGTGTCACCATACCGATGTGCTGGCGCAGCGACTCTTGGGTAACTTGTGAAATGTCCTGCCCATCAATCAATACTTGCCCACTTTGCACATCATAAAAACGCAGCAGAATATTCACCAATGTGGATTTACCTGCACCAGAGCGCCCCACCAAACCTACTTTTTCACCTGGCTTAATGTCCAAACTAAAATGATGCAGTAACGGCTTGTCTTGCACATATTCAAAATCAACCTGACGAAACGCAATGTGACCGGCACTGACTTCCAAAGGCTTGGCATTGGGCGCATCTAGCAGCAAATTGGGCTTGCTTAATGTATTCATACCATCTTCCACAGTGCCCAAATTTTCAAACAATTGTGCAGATTCCCACATAATCCAATGTGACATGCCAATCAAACGAAGTGACATGGCAATGGCAGCAGCCACCGCGCCAACACCCAATTGCCCTTGTTGCCATAAGTAAAAACTCAAGATGGCAGTACCGCCCACAAGCGCCATATTGATGCTGTGATTGGTTAACTCCAAACGAGAGACCCAACGCATCTGGGCATGGACTGTGCTCATGAACTCTTGCATGGCATGCTTGGCATAACGCAGCTCACGATTGCCATGCGAAAACAATTTCACGGTGGCTATATTAGAATAAGCATCCGTAATGCGCCCTGCCATCAAAGCCCTTGCACCTGCTTGGGCACTGGCAGTTCGTGCCAAATGAGGCACAAAAATCCACTGCATGATTAAAAATGCCACAACCCACAACAAAAATGGTACCAACAACCAAGCATCGAAGCTGACCAAAATTACACTGGTGGTAATAAAATAAATACCAATATAGACCACAATATCAGCAAAAGTCATGATGGTATCTCGCACAGCCAGTGCGGTTTGCATTACTTTTGCAGAAATTCGGCCTGCAAATTCATCTTGGTAAAAATTCATGCTTTGTTCCAGCATCAAGCGGTGAAACTGCCAACGCAAGCGCATCGGCAATACGCCTTGCAAGGTCTGAAATCGCACATTGGCCAGCAACAAAACCCACAAAGGACTTACCAACAATAACGCAGCCATACCAAGCAAAACATTGCGCTTTTCTGCCCACAATTGGCTGGGCGTATAGTGGCTCATCCAATCCACAATCTTACCCATCATTTGGAATAAGACAGCTTCAAATACGCCGACCCC
>JASLBZ010000036.1 GCA_030146285.1 Neisseriaceae bacterium
ACCCACTGAGATATCATTGGTATTCAGATTGCCTGCAGATTTGTTACTGGGCTCTACAATAATATGACCATTGGCATCACGTTGGGTTTTTGCACCAAAGTTAATGATGCCTACCGAATCGGCTGTGTCACTTGCAAGCACTGTTTTACCGTAAATCGGATTTTGAATCTCGTTAATGGTAGTGACATTACCAGAAGAGTCAGTGTAAGAGCCAATAGGAACCAAATCACCATTGGGTGTAAAGTTGACAAAGGATTCCTTATCAGGCCGATAACTGTCAGGCACTTGTCCATTTTCATCGATGGGTGGGCGAGAACCAGACTCACGAAACCATGCCCCAATAGATAAACTACCACCATTGCTAAGAGTTAACTCGCCCGTACCACTGCTGCCAATATTCATTTCACCCAATGATATACCACTATTGCTATTGTTTAAGTTGTAGAACATTTGATCTAAAGACATTACATTGCCTTTACCACTACCTAAGCCGCCAATATAAATCTCACTGTCAACACCATCTGCCTCTAGATAGCCATAACCACCGTTAACCCCCAGACGCATGCCCATGGTATTGCCAATGTTATTTAATAATTCATCACCAACAGTGGGTGTTGAATTATCGTTCTGAATCTGGATCCCTGAAGTGAATAAACGACCGCCATTTTGCACCAGAATAGCACCGTTACTGTTAAGGCCAGAGCCAACATCGGTACCATTCATTAATACCGCAGTAGATGACGGATTTTGGGTTTGTGCCAATGATCCAGTTCCGATGACTTCTAGAACACCAGTACCACCATTTGAGCCCAAAACAGTTGTGCTTTGAAAGGGTCTTTCACCAGAACCAGTACTGGTCTCCAAGGTATTGATAATACCTTGTCTACTGATATCTTGAATCTGATCGCTACTCAATGATATTAATGAAAATGAATTGAGGGTAGACCCTCCAGAAGCAAGTTTTCCTCCATTTAATACCGAAATGTTACCATAGCCATTCGCACCTTCACCTGCGAGTAGATGGGTTATAGAATCATAATTGCCAATGTGCATTGCTGCACCATCTAAGCTGAATGAGCCAACGGTATTCGCTTTACCGACATTGATATTTTGGCTATTGATCCAACGCCATGTGAAATAATCTCCTGATGAGTGCAGTTCTGGGTCTGTATCATATTTGGATATGGTTAGGTTAGCATGGCTTTCTTGATTTTGTCCTCCGATATCAATGGTTTGCATAAAGACATCGATAGGTGGTATATCAGAAAGAGGATTGTCCTCAGTGTTTACTAAGTGTGGTCGTAATAGTAAATTGACACTGGCACCATCACCAATAGTCAGTTGCTGCGCCGGTATCTCCAAAGGTTGCTCTTCAGTTAAACCCGTTGGATTGCTGCTGCTTTGACTTAAAAGGTTAGTATCAAGTACCACATTAACACGGTTATTGTGGTCTTTAACGACATTACTTCCTTGATTATCAATAACAATATGTAATTCCGGGGGCGATGAGGGCCAACTATCCAAAGCATTTAAATCATTGGCGCTCCAGTTGTTTATATCGTTGTAATTGTTATCAATTTGACCAGACCATTTGACAATAGGCAGCACATCGACACCATCAGCCATAGCCATGGGACTGAGAAAACTCAAGGCCATGGCTGCTGCTGTTATTGTGTTGGAGGTGCTTTTTTTTCGCTGCTTACCCAGCTCAGAACAGACGATATATGCCTTTTTAATAAAACACCAAACTACTCGATAGAATCTGTTCATAATCTTTAATGATATTGATATATTTGCACGTCATATGTATACCAGGGCGTAAAAGAGATAACTATTATCTTTACATTCCAATGTAATATAGATGTATATATGTTGTTTAAATACAATAGTAAATAAAATTTTTCATTTACCATAAATGGTTATTTTGAAAACCCATTTTTTGTCACATATTTAATTTTATATTATTGTTATTGTTCGAGTTTGTGTTTTGTGTGATCGAAGATTTATCTTGGCAAACTAAAATGCCAATTGACTATTTCCCAGCCCTGAGATAGATTGCATTTGTTTAGTTAAGCTTATAGGTAGTCAAATGGCATGTATTTTTTTGCAACCTGTTAGCAATGAAGCCGAGTGCCAATATTTGCTATCGATGATGAATGATGAAAAGAACATGGCCTTGCACAATCGTCATCAACAGTGCCCATATAAGGCCATGTTTGAGCACATACAAAGTAATAAGCTCCCATTGTATTTTTTGATTATCAATATTGATAATGATGTTGTAATTGGCTATTTTGAAATTTTTATTAATCCATTGCATTTATCTGCAACGGTTAATGTTGGCGTATCAATTAATCATCTAAGCGCACAATATTTTGCACAAGCCTTTTTGCAGCTGGCTGCATTTTTAAAAAAATACCACCGTGTTGGTAAAATAACATTGCCGATTACTGGTGCGCATGATGATTTATCTGAAATTATTTTGGGCTGTGAGATTATTGAGCATGAAGCCACTTTAGCACAAGAAAACATGGATCTATTGGGGCACAGGCAGCCTGTCACTTATTACGCGCATTATTGCCAATAGCAACTTGCAAGGAAAAATACGATGGCAAATGTTGGTCAAATAACGATTAGAACCGAAGATTATGTATTGCGTTCAATCACCAAAGAAGATTATACCGATGATTGGTTAACGATTTTAAACAAAGATGATGTCAAAGCGGGCTTGAATTTAAATTATAAAAATTTAAATAAAGAACAATGTTTATCGATCCTAAGCGGATATAACAATAAAACCAACTATTTAATTGGTATCTTTAGACAAGACGATGATGCTTTGGCTGGTTTTTATGTTGTGGATCTAAACTTAAAGAACAAAACAGCTATCTTCTCATTGGCAGTGAATACGGAGTCTTTTCGTACTGTTGTCTGGAAAACATGTGATGATTTTTTAGATTATTTCTTCGATTTTCGTGATGTCGATAAAATGTCCTCACGTATTTTAGTTCACAATAAGCGTATTTTATACACGCTACTGGTTAATGGACGTTTTCAATTAGAAGGCGTGTTGAAGAAAGATTGTTTGTTGTTATCGGGTCAGCGAGCCGATGTGATGGTGTGGTCGTCTTTCAAAAACTCTCGTGGCCAACGAGTTGATTTTACAAGGCAGGACTAATGCAAACGTGCATCGCCCCTTATTTGCAATACCAAAATCTACAGGATGCTTTAAAGGCAGCAGCTTTTAGCCATCAGAAAATGTATTGGCATCTGGCAGATGGTTTGTGCATTCAAACCTACCAAGCGTTACAAGAACAAGCATGGCTCATGGCCAAAAAAATTGCTGTGCTGGATTTAAAAGGGCGAGTTGGTTTAATCGCACACATGACGCCAGAATTTGTGACTTTGTTTTTGGCGTGTCAATATGTGGGACTAACACCAGTAGTATTGCCAACACCCCGTTTTAATCGAAATGCGTGGCAAGTACAAACCAGTAAAATGCTAGGCAGCGCTAATGCCAAAAGTATTTTGGTCATGACATATCAAGAAGCCATAGAGCCGATAGAAGGTATTGATTTTATTATTGTGAACGATATTGCGGGTGAATGTGATGCTGTACCGATGTTGATGAATACTGAAGCGTATATTCAATTTTCATCAGGCTCAACATCGGACCCCAAAGGCATTGTGATTACCCAAGCGGCATTGCTACACAATATTAAAAATATTTTGCAGCATGGCTTACAAATACAGGCAAACGACAAAGCCATATCATGGCTACCTTTTTACCACGATATGGGCTTGGTGGGTTTTTTACTGGCACCATTGGTCTGTCAGTGTGAAATCCATTTTCTACCCAGCCAACAGTTTTTGAGGCAGCCTGTAAAATGGCTAGCATTGATTTCTGAATACCAGTTAAGCATTTCTTATGCACCTAATTTTGCTTACCAACGTTTGGCAAGCATGCCCATCACTCATGCTCATCTTGATTTAACATCCTGGCGCATTGCCGGTATTGGTGCAGAAAAAATTCACCCACAAACGTTGTGCGAGTTTTATCGAGCATTTAAGCAATATGGTTTTAAGCAAGAGGCGTTTTGGCCCAGTTACGGTATGGCTGAAAGCACACTGGCCATTAGCATGAACTGTCCACAACATAGCAATACAAAGAATAGCAAAGACAAAAATACAGCCATGGCTTCGGGTCGGGTTTTGCCGGATACCGATATTCGAATTGTTCGAGATGGCGTGGCCGATATGGCCGGTGAAATCTGGGTTAAATCACCGAGCATGGCAACACATTATGCCAATGGCGATTTGATTGCGAAAGACAATGGCTATTTTGCCACAGGGGATGTGGGTTATATTGAAGATGGCAATTTGGTGGTGGTTGGGCGCAAAAAAGAAAGCATCTTGATTCATGGCCAAAATATTTGGCCCCAAGACGTAGAAAGCATTTTGAATAACGAGTTGCCAGAAGGAATCTTGGTTTTGGTTTTTGGCTTGGAGCAAGGACAAACAGAGCAATTGTGTGTTTTGTTTGCCAAAAACCATTGGCAGCCTGAACAAATTGTAGCCGTTAAAAACATTTGTAGAACCTGTGTGTTTACCAGTTTGAGCATTGTGGTAAACGATGACAACATGTTGTTTAGCACCAATAAAACTATTTTAAAAACATCTTCGGGGAAGTTGGCAAGGTTGGCGGTTAAAGAAATGTATCACCAACAACAACTGATGTTAATTGACCCTAGTAAGGTAGGAGAAGCCGTTTATGCAGCAACCTGATTATATTGATTTGGTAAAAGAAATGCTCAGCGGTTGTTTATTTATTCCCAAAGAAAAATTAGAATCCGATACCATTTTAATGAACATTACTGGTTTTGATAGCATGACATTTGAAGCCTTGCTTTTGCAAATTGAGCAGTATTTGCATCAAGATATTGAACCAGAAGCCATTATTCAAGTACGAACCATCGCGGATTTGGCCGATTATTTGAAAGCAAGAGATGTGGTGTAATTCCTCTGATTTTTATGCTGACTTATTCAAAGTCAGCCGTGAACAACCACAACAAGATGTGTATTTACACACAGGCTTTGGTGAGGTGCTTATTGCTCAAAATCCGCTGAGTATTGAGCATATTTTACGTCACAATGTAGCTAATTATCCTAAGCGCTATGATTGGTTTCGTCAAAGCATTGGTATTTCTCGCTTTACAGAGAATCCACCTTTGTGGCAAGAGTTAAAGCAAATCACCCAACCTTTTTTAAATGATTTCGATAAAAACCGTTTGGTTGCCGAAGCCAAGGCTGTGGTTGATGAGAATATGATGGCTTTACAGGCTACAACAATCAATGCCCAGACCCGTTTAAATGAATCGGTATTAAGGCACCTTGCTATCGATATTTTTTGCCGAACATTTTTTGATTTTCGGTTGGAAACGATTGATTTTAATTTTGATTTGTTTAAAGATTTATTGGAAATCAGTACCCAGTATGCTTTTGTGCCTCGTGGCAAGATTCGAGAGTTGCTAGGACAAGAAGGTTTACAAGACTTGTATCGCTTGCGTGTGCAGATTTTACAAGGATTGGGTCAGTTTCGAGATACGAAATACCAAGGCAGCGATTTGATGCAAAGAATTGCACAAGCGGATGCTGAGGGTAAAGTGATTTTGGAACACGAAATGTTAATGCTGTTTTCAATCGGCATTGAAACCACGGTGCACACCTTAGGTTGGATTGTTTATGTTTTATCCAAATACCCTGATGTTCAAGCACAGCTTCGTAGCGAAGCCGATGAATACACAATAGATGCCAATGGCCATGCCCAATACCAAAATCTATTAAAAATCCCGTGTTTTATCGATTGGGTTTTAAAGCAATACCCACCAACGCCTTGCATTTCAAGAGAGGCCATTCATGCAGATACCATTGGCAAGCTGAAAGTAGCTGAAAAAGAAGCGGTGATTTTATCGCTGATGGGCATGATGTACGATCCGGAAGAAACCTTAGAAAAAGCATTGTCCCAAGACAATATGGACTTGCAACGCAATATGGCGTTTGGTTCTGGGCAGCGAATTTGTGGTGGCAAACATTATGCAACATTGGAATTAGTGGTATTGGTAGCTGAATTTTTGAAACGGTTTAATATCACGCTATTGTTAGATGAAGATGTGGTGTTTCATTGGAATGCCCAATTGAATCGCGAGGGTGGTCATCCTGTGGTATTGCAAGCCATTGCTTAAAATTTTGACTAAAGGCTGGTTTAAAAAATGGTATGATGGCAGTTCAAAATAGAAAGCCGCCGCTGCACTTCAATTGGGTGCATCTGGGCTTTTTCTATTGACTGTCTAATTGTTATCGATGCATCGATTGTTGTCGTTGTGTCCTGTTGTTAATGGATTAAAATGACCAATAGCCATTTAAAAAAAGCCAATGTTCTGGCATCAAAAAAATCAACACCAAAAACCAGCAAACCCAAATTAGCTCCTGTATTGCACCCACGTAATTTACATCAAGGTCGTTATGATTTAGAAGCTTTAATGAATGCATCTATTGAGCTAAAAGCATTTGTTAAGCCCAATGCTTATGGCGATTTGTCTGTGGATTTTCACAATCCATTGGCGGTTATTGCATTGAATCGAGCCTTGTTAGCGCACCATTATGGCATTCAAGCATGGAATTTACCTGAAGACTATTTGTGCCCACCGATTCCAGGGCGGGCTGATTACATTCATTATTTGGCAGATTTATTGGCGCAAGACATGCCAAAGAACCACAAACCAGAAGGCAGTCACCTTCGAGTTTTGGATTTAGGTACTGGAGCCAGTGCCATTTACGCTTTATTGGGTCATACTTTATATGGGTGGGATTTTGTGGGCAGTGAGATTGATGCCTTGGCAGTGGATAATGCTAATGAAATTATCAAGCATAATCCCCAATTGCAAAATCACATTGAAATCCGCTTGCAAGCCAATCGTGCACAGCGACTGTGGGGTGTGATTGAGAAAAAAGAACGTTTTGCTGCTTGCCTTTGCAATCCACCTTTTCATGCTTCGGCCAAAGAAGCTGCAGCAGGCAGTAAACGTAAAGTACAGAATCTCAAAGGCAAACAAATCGGCAAGGCCAGCTTGAATTTTGGTGGTCAAAGCAATGAATTGTGGTGTGAAGGGGGCGAAGTGGCTTTTGTGGGGCAATTGATTGATGAAAGCCCTAAATTTGCTCGCAAATGTGTTTGGTTTACGAGTCTTGTTTCTAAAAAAGAAAGTTTGCCAGCTTTGTATCAAAAATTGCATGCTGTGAATGCAGTTAAAGTCAAAACCATCGATATGCAGCAAGGTCAAAAAAGCAGTCGTATTTTGGCTTGGACATTCTTGGATAAAATGGAACGTGCTGCCTTTTTTCAAGAGCTTGTTTAAAGCCGCTTGAAACCAATAGATTGCTTGAATTGAGCCAAACCAATAGAGTGTTATGAAAAGACACGTTATTTTTTAAAGGTTAATACAATGATGTTTGAAATGGAAATAATCGTTAAATATTTAGTGGCGGTATTGAATATTTTCTCTGTTATTGTTTTGTTAGTTGGTGTCACAAAGGCTGCATCGGGCTTTTTAAACAATGAAATAAAAGGCACTGACCGTTTTGAAATCGCAAAGAAAAACAATGGCATTAAAATATATTTGGGTTCGTATATTTTGTTAAGCCTAGAGGTGTTGATTGCATCGGATATTATTGAAACGATTATGAACCCATCGATTGAAGATATTTTGATCTTGGCTGGGATTGTGGTCATTCGAACCACAATTTCCTTTTTCCTTGGAAAGGAAATCGAAGGTGAGAAGGCATAGCCAAAATGCCTGACATTGACTTGAGCATTCGAAGACATGAAAAAACGGTATCTTTAAAGATACCGTTTTTTTGCATTTAAAATAACTTGGTCGAAATCCGGTTGCGGTTAGATGGGCCAGATAAATAAATTTCTGTTATTTCAGTGTCATTCAGATTGAATGCACTAAAATGATAATGGTAAATATGCAAATTGTTGGCAGAGCGCACATACATATTTTTATCAGCAGGGTTAAGGCAAACGCTATAAACAGTAGCCTCAACATAGTTGTTTGTTTTGTTGAAATACAGACCATAAGGAATGCTTAAGGCATTTAATAACTGAAAACATTGCACAGTAGCATCTTGTGGTGTATCTAATTTTGGCAGTCGATTGAGATAGTCTGCGGTGCGCAAAAAGCGGCGAACAGAATAGAAATCGCGTGCTTCTATGATGTTGTGTTGCTGATTGCCTTCCTCCAATAAGTTTCTTTGCAGTTCAGAAAATTCAATGTGGTTGATGTGAAATCCGTCTGGTTTTACATATTGATCGTAAATACTTTTTAGCCATTTGTAATCAGGCGTATTGGTCATGACGCCGACTCTATTGTCATGAATAATCCAGCCGTTGATGTATTCAATGGTAATGCATTGACCATCGACGCCAACGAAGGTGTATTGCAGTGGAATATCAATATCAAAATCAATTAGCGTTAATGCAATCAAACGAACTTTGGGCAACATAATCAATACTTCTCTGATGTTGCGGCAGCTACCTAATAAGAAAGACAGTAACATGTAAGACGGTCCAACGTAGGTGGCTGTTTTATCAAATTCGGTTGGATAAGGAGCTGCGTGTGGAACGTAATTCGCACTGCCTATTAAGCCGTGTTCATTCATGCCATTACTTAAGCAGGCTCGACCATAACTCTTAATACCTAAAATGGCGTATTGTGTTGTGATAATAGAAACAGGAGAATGGAAATTTAAATTCTCTCCTAGTTCTGTTTCGCGAGGTAAGAACACGAATTTTGCTGTGCAATTGAAGCCATAATCCATATTACTACCCAATAAATGACCATTTTTGTATTTAAGAATAAAAGTGGTGCACATGATGATTCTCTCATTCTGTTTTGTGGGTATTGTGATTTGAGAGATGATATTGGATTTTGTTCTTATAATACAAAGGGCTTTATTGAATTTGATTAATACTGATGTAAATTAATACCGTTAGGCATAAGTTAATCTAAATTTAAAAATGTTTGCACAACGATACCAATGTTAATGCAGCTTGGAACAACGTAGCAAGATGCTTTCTTCAGTCTGATGGCTGAAGGAAAATAATGAATAAAATGATATGCATAATCGATTAATG
>JASLBZ010000062.1 GCA_030146285.1 Neisseriaceae bacterium
CGGATCAATTGTCCATTACCGCCCGCTCTGCAGATATGGCCAGCACACTGACCGAGCAAAAAGAAAAATCATGGCACAAGCAAACCCTTGGCCAAATCGCCCAAGCCATTGCCCAAGCCCATGGCTACGAAGCCAAAGTGGCCAAAATCTACCAAGATGAAATGATTGAGCACATCGACCAAAGCAGTGAAAGCGATGCCAGCTTCTTAAGCCGACTGGCAGAACAATTCGATGCCATTGCCACCATCAAACAAAACACCCTGCTCTTTATGCCCATTGGCCAAGCCACCACCGTGAGCGGCAAGCCTTTGCCCGTTGCCACCATCACCCGCCTTGTTGGCGACAACCACAGCTTTGGCTATTCCAACGCCAATGCTTACAATGCCGTCAAAGCCTTTTACACCGACAAAAAAACAGGCAAGCGCCAAGAAGTCATCATCAACAAAGACAATGTCGAACCTGAAAAGAAAACCGTCACCACCACCAAAAAAGGCAAACAAACCGCCAAGCAAAAACAAGTGAATGTGCATAGCCCAATCAACGCCGAAGGCTTGAAAGTCAAAACCCTGCGCCATTTGTACAGTAGCGAAACCAATGCATGGCGAGGTGCTCGCGCTGCTTTTAAAAGATTAAAGCGTGGCGTCGCCCAATTCACCATCGACCTTGCCTTTGGCCGAGCCGGCCTCACCCCAGAATCGCCCGTCACCGTACAAGGCTTCAAATCTGAAATTGACAACGAAGACTGGATCATCAAAAAAATAAGCCACACCCTGAATGCAGGCAGTGGCTATACGTGTAAGTTGGAGTTGGAGAGTCGATTGGGTTTTGATGAAAAAGATTAGGAATTATAAATTGCTTTTCTCATTGCCTCTGCAATTGCTTTTATTACGGGTACACAAACACTGTTACCAAATTGGCGATAGGCTTGCGTATCAGAAACTGGAATAACATATGTTTCAGGGAATCCTTGCAATCTAGCTGCCTCTCTTGGCGTTATTTTGCGAGGATTTTTATTTTTTTGTTCAATTAAAATTTCACTACCATCTTTATAATAACGAGCAGAAATTGTATTGGTATAGGCAGATTTTTCATTAAACAGACCGTAACCGAACCCCTTACCATTTAGTTTATTATTAATCTTACGTCGTTGATGCCCCTCCCAAAGTCTATCTGAAATCGTGTACTTATCTTCAACTTTCGTTTCTAAAATACTACCAACTTTTGTTTCTATATTTAATGGCTCAGGAAAGTTAAATTGAACGTCTTGATTTAAAAAACCAACCAGATATAAACGCTCACGATTTTGTGGTATTCCAAAGTCACGCGCACGAAGAATATCGAAATAAACTTTATAGCCAGCCATTTTCAGGTGGTCAAGAATCGTTTGTAACGTACGGCCTTGATCATGACCTTTTAGCTGTTTTACATTTTCCAAAAGAAAAGCTTGTGGTTTTCTCTCTAATAAAATTCTTTCTATATCAAAAAACAATGTACCACGTGTATCTGCAAAACCTTTTTTTAAACCAGCTTGTGAAAATGGTTGGCATGGGAAGCCAGCCAATAAAATATCATGGTCAGGAATATCGCTTTCATTGATTTTCGTAATATCACCATGTACCTCATCATTGCTAAAATTAGCTTGATACGTTTGCGTAGCAAACTTATCAATCTCAGAGGTAAAAACACATTGGATATCAGGAAATGCTTGTTCAAAGCCCAAGCGAATGCCGCCAATACCTGCGAATAAATCAATTAACTTCAACATACTATTACTTATTCCAAAATTTTAAAATATTTGGAATCTCATCAAGAAAATAAGATTCAAAATTGATAATGCTACGCTTATCTGATAGATGAGCCTGTTTTTTAACTTCGTCCAAAACAACCAATACAATATTATGATTACTCATTTGAATCGCTTTATTTTCCGAAATATCGTCATCAACTGTCAATAAATAAATACTCGGAATATTTGAACGACTTACCTCTTCAACAACTTCTTGCCAACGTTCTCTTAATGTGGTTTTCATTGAACCTATAATGGTTTTATCACGGCGTTTATTAAACGCATCAATACCTGGTAAAATTGAATCGACAATTTTACCTAAGCCCAAATTAGAAAATTCTTTGCGCCCGACTTGAGCTTGTGAATTAAATTGGTAACCATAATGTTCATACAAGAAATAAATAATACCCTCAAAAGTTTTACCTGCCCTAGACCGCCTAGATTGAGTATTACTTAAACAAAGCTGATAAATATATGGACTAATAGCCCCTGCATAAGTGCCAAAAGTATCAATTAGATGATTAGTAAATTCATCTTTTGAGCTTAAATTAAAATCAAATAATCGATGGCTTAACTTCTCAATCAAACTATGTGGCGTTTCAAACTGTCTACTAATCTCTTTTAAAATAACGCCATTAAAAACAGATTCTTCTTTTAGAAATTCTTCATACGCAAATTCACGTAAATGCAAAATACTATCTGAAATTTGGCCATTATTTAAATATTGATAGATTAGCTCACTATTGTGCTCAGTGGCTTTTCTAGCCGTATCTTTTGGGCTTGCAATCAGCAGTGACCTTTGTTTCTTAATAAAGTCACCAAACTTTACTTCCTCAGCTTTGGGAAGTTTAAATAAAAAATCTATATCACGTAGGTTCATAGAATCTCAATACAAATAGGCCTCTATATATTTACAGGGAGCCTTGTTAATTACTGAACCGATGCCTCTCGTTTTGCAGCAACGGTATTCGATGTTTCTGGTGTATCGTGTTTCGCGTCTGGAATGGGGGATAAGCT
>JASLBZ010000071.1 GCA_030146285.1 Neisseriaceae bacterium
CACCAGCAAATTCTTCTAAACCACGCTGAATGGCATCAACGCTCACACCGCATTCTAATGCCACGCCCACGGTTGCCAATGCATTAAGAACATTGTGGCGTCCTGGAATATTCAAAGTCACGCTAAAGGGTTCTAAATCATGGTTTTTCACATGTACCACAAACCGCATTTGCGAACCACAAGCTTCTAAATCAGTTGCATAAATATCGGCGTCATCGGTTAAACCGTAAGTCACAAAAGGTTTATTGATGGCCGGAACAATATCACGCACATGATCACTGTCGATGCACAAAAATGCTTTGCCGTAAAATGGCATGCGGTGTACAAAATCAACAAAAGCTTGATGCAATTTTTCAACACTGTGATCATATGTTTCCATATGATCAGTATCAATATTGGTAATCACGGTAAACAGGGGTGACAAATACAAGAACGACGCATCAGACTCATCTGCTTCTGCCACAATGTATTCACCGTAACCTAGCTTGGCATTTGCTCCTGCTGCTGTTAAGCGCCCACCAATCACAAAAGTGGGGTCCAATTCTGCTGCTGCCAAAACAGAAGCAGTTAGACTTGTTGTTGTGGTCTTACCATGCGTTCCACCAATGGCAATGCCTTGACGAAAACGCATCAACTCAGCCAACATCATCGCACGTGGAATCACAGGGATTTTTTGCTCGGCTGCCGCAATCACTTCTGGGTTGCCCGCTTGAATGGCCGTTGAGGTCACCACAACATCAGCGCCAACAATATTGTCTTTTTCATGGGCACGATAAATCTCAATGCCCAAACTGGTTAAATGCTTGGTACTGGCACTGATTGATTGATCCGATCCACTGACTTTATAACCAAGATTATGCAAAACCTCGGCAATACCGCACATACCCGAACCACCAATACCAACAAAATGAATGTGTTTTACTCGACTTTTCATATAACTTTCCAAGCAACCTAATTAGCAGGTTGCCAATACAATCTGCGCTACTTTTTGTGCTGAATCGGGCAATGCCAGTTTTTTTGCATTGCTCGCCCACTCTAAACATTTTTGTCTGTCCACATCTTGAATTAACTGAGCCAAATGGCTGGCGGTTAACTCCGGTTGTGGCACACTTAAGGCTGCCTGACCTTTAACCAAATACTGTGCGTTCAAACTTTGGTGGTCATCCACTGCAGCAGGGTATGGCACTAAAAATCCGCCCAATCCAGCAGCTGCCAGTTCTGAAACGGTTAATGCACCGGCACGGCAAATCACAAAATCTGCATCCGAATACGCCGCCACCATGTCATCAACAAACTCGATGCAATGCCCATCGACGCCAGCCTTGGCATAATTGGCCTGTAACTCTTCTAATTTTCCACGTCCTGATTGGTGCACCACCTCTGGGCGCATGGATTCAGGAATCAAAGCCAAAGCAGCTGGTACGGTATCATTGAAGATTTTTGCTCCCAAACTGCCACCAACAACCAATAATTTCAATCGGCTTGTGCGTCCTTCAAAACGCACTTTTGGGTCATTCATGTTGGCAATGTCTTGTCGAACAGGATTGCCGACCAAACCATCTTTGGCTGGTAAAACATCAGGAAATGCATACAAAGTTCGGTTGGCGAACTTGGCCAGTGCCTTATTTGACAAACCAGCAACAGCATTTTGCTCATGAATAATTAATGGCACACCACTGAGTTTTGCTGCCATACCACCTGGGAAGGTCACAAAACCACCAAAACCGATGACTGCATCAATTTTGTGCTTTTTAATGATGCCTCTGGCTGCGTTCACCGTTTTTAACAACGTCATGGGCAACAATAACTTTCGTTTCAGTCCATTGCCACGTACCCCTTTGATGCTTAACACCTCCAAAGGAATGCCTGTGGGTGGGATGATTCGGGTTTCCATTGCACCTTCAGAACCCAACCACACAATCTTATGTCCTTCACTTTCCAAAGAACGAGCCACTGCCAAAGCAGGGAAAATGTGACCGCCAGTACCACCGGCCATCACCAAAAATGTCTTCGCCATCATATCGGGTAACCTTGCATTTTACGTCTATTTTCATAATCAATGCGCACTAAAATGGCCATACAAGCCAACATCACAATCACAGCTGAGCCACCATATGACATCAAGGGCAGTGTTAAACCTTTTGTGGGTAACAAGCCTAAATTCACACCCATATTAAAAAAGGTCTGAATGCCAAGCCAAAGTGCAATGCCTTTGGCCGTAAATGCAGAAAAATACAGCTCCAAATCACGCGCTTGTTTGCCAATGGAAAAAGCACGCAACATAATCCAAACATACGCACCCATTAACACCATCATGCCAACAAAACCAAACTCTTCTGAAATCACAGCCAAAATAAAGTCAGTATGGGCTTCTGGCAAATAAAAACGTTTTTCTAAGCTAGCCCCCAGCCCCACGCCAAACCACTCACCTCTTGCCACAGCCATCAATGAGTGTGTGAGCTGATAGCCTTTACCCAAAGGGTCATCCCAAGGGTCCATAAAAGCAGCTACCCGTGCCATGCGGTAAGGCTCCATCATGATTAAGCCCACCATGCCTGCCGCACCAACACCAACCACAACCAAAAACCACTTCATGGGTAGGCCACCTAAAAATAACAGGCCCACAGAAACCATCACCACAATCACAAATGAACCAAAATCAGGTTCTTTCATGATTAAAAACAAACCACCGACAATCGGCAATGCCACAAACCACACCTTTTTTAACTGGGTTAAAATCGCTTCACGGCGGGTTAAAAAGCTGGCCAAATACAAAATCACGGCAATCTTAAAAAACTCAGTAGGCTGAATATTAATGGGACCCAAGTGAATCCAGCGCTTCGCGCCATTGATTTCTCGCCCCACAGCCAATACTGCAAACAACATCACATAACTAAAAATCAACAACCACGGGGTCAGTTTTAGCCAGACTCGCATGGGCACTTTGCTGACAATATAAGCACCCACCCCACCAATGCTCACAAACACCACTTGGCGAATCAGGAAGAAAAACTCATTGTCGTTTTCATACCTAGCATTGGCAATAGAGGCAGAGTAAATCATAATCAAGCTAAATGCCGTCATCAAGACCACAACCCAAATCAAGTTCATGTCATATTGGGTTCCGTCTTTTAGAATCTTGCGATCTAAAAACTTACTGGCACTTCGTTTCATGTTCATGAAGCGGATTCCGCCAATTTTTCATAACACTCAATAAACACTTGAGCGCGATGCGAGTAACCATTAAACATATCCCAACTTGCACAGGCAGGACTTAGCAATACAATATCATTATTTTGGGCATTCTCATATGCCATTTTAACGGCTTCATCCATGCTAGATGCCTGTAACACAGGAATACTTAACCCTGACAACTGCTTGGTAATGATCGGGGCATCTTCGCCGATTAAAACCACAGCTCGTGCTTTTCCTTCTAAAGACTTTGCCAACGGTGAAAAATCTTGTCCTTTACCAACGCCACCTGCGATTAAAACAATGGGTTCTGGCAAACCGGCAATGGCTGCACAGGTTGCACCCACATTGGTACCTTTGGAGTCATCAATAAATTGGATGCCTTGAATCTGCCCAATCAATTCCACCCGATGTGGCAAACCTTCAAAGCTCATCACATGTTCAAGCAAACGTTCACGCTCCAACCCAATGGCCTCACACATGGCAATAGCAACCATCACATTGGCAGCATTGTGCGTGCCTTGTATCGGCAAACGGCTAAGTGCGCATAAATTTTCTTGTTTTGCCAATAAAGTTTGTGTCGCGGCATCCATCCAAAAATCAGTTTCATGCTGCAAAGAAAACCATTTAACTTCACGCTCTGGTCGCTTCATCGCTCTACAAAACACATCATCATGGTTCAGAACTTGTACGCCCGTACCTTTAAAAATACGGTCTTTGCTGTGTGCATAATCCAATAAATCATCGTAGCGATCCAAATGGTCTTCTGAAATATTCAAAACCGTCGCCACATCCGCATTCAGGCTTTCAGTGGTGTCCAATTGAAAACTAGACAACTCCAAGACCCAAACATCTGGCAGCTCTTGTTGCTCGTGCTTTTGCCATGCACTTAACACAGGCAAGCCAATATTGCCCGCCACTTCTGTTTTCAAACCCATTTTTCGGCATAAGTGCCCAACCAAGCTGGTGACAGTGGTTTTGCCGTTAGACCCAGTGATGGCAATGACTTGGCTGTCGGTTTTTGCCACCAATTGTGCAAAAATTTCAACATCGCCCCAAACACGGCCACCATTGGCCTGAAAAGCGCGAATGGCGTCATCATGGGTGGGAATGCCAGGACTCACTGCCAATACAGCATACTCAGCACTTAAAACATCTTTCAGGTTGCCTTCAAAACAAATCACATCAGGAAACTCTGCTGCCAATAGTGACTTCCTATCATCAGACAGGTGTTCATCAAAACCAAAAACCTGAGCGTGATTGGCCACAAAAAAGCGCAACAGTGAAAAACCTGTTTCACCTAAGCCGGCAACCAATACTTTTTTATTCTGCCAAGTCATGCTGTATTGCTCCACGTATTTTTAAACGTTTTAAGAGTGTATTAACGTATTTTCAATGATGCCAAACCAATTAGCACCAAAATCATGGTGATAATCCAAAAACGAACCACCACCTGGGTTTCTTTCCAGCCTTTTTCTTCAAAATGGTGGTGAATAGGTGCCATTAAGAAAATGCGCTTTTTACGGGTTTTGTACGAACCCACTTGCAGCATTACTGACAAGGCTTCCACCACAAACAAACCACCCATAATGAACAAAACAATTTCTTGGCGCACAATCACAGCAATCGTACCCAGCACCGCACCCAAAGCCAACGCACCCACATCGCCCATAAACACTTGCGCAGGATAGGCGTTAAACCATAAGAAACCCAAACAAGCACCACAAATGGCGGCACAGAAAATCACCACTTCATTGGCGCCGGGAATATGTGGTAATTGCAAATAATGTGCAAATGTTGCGTGACCACTAGCATAAGCAAAAATGGCCAAACCAGCTGCAACCAACACCACAGGAAAAGCGGCTAAGCCATCCAAACCATCGGTTAAGTTAACCGCATTCGATGTGCCCACAATCACCAAGTACGTTAAAATAATAAAGCCAATGCCACCTAATGGGTAAGCCACAAATTTAAAAAATGGAACAATTAATTCAGTTGAAGCAGGCAGTTTAGCGGTATACAGCAAGAAAAATCCTGCCAACAATGCAATGGCCGATTGCCACACCATCTTGAATTTAGCAGAAACACCATTGGGGTCTTTGTAGACCACTTTGCGCCAATCGTCATAAAAACCCAAAGCGCCCGTTCCCAGCATCACCGCTAACAAAATCCAGATAAATGGATTGGCTAAATTACCCCACAATAAAACCGTGACAGTAATCGAAGTTAAAATCAACGATCCACCCATGGTCGGTGTGCCTGTTTTAACCAAATGGGTTTGTGGCCCATCTTGACGAACAGATTGCCCCATTTTCAAAGCCGCTAATTTGCGAATTGTCCAAGGTCCCAATAACAAACTAAATGTCAAAGCAGTCAATGCTGCCATCACTGCACGAAAAGTCGTGTATTGAAATACATTCCAACTGCGAAACCAGTTATCCAAAAGATCTGCTAGCAATAACAGCATTATTTAAGCCTCATTTACTTTGTCTACAATGGCGGCCACGACTTCTTCCATCTTCATGAAGCGTGAACCTTTTACCAAAACGGTTGTTTGGGCAGTCAATTGATTGCGCAATGAATCAATTAAGGCTGCCTTATCCATAAAATGCTGTGCATTTGTGCATTGTTTCGCTGCATTCTCACTTAACTCACCCAAGAAAAATGCAATTTCAATGCCCAATTCTTGTGCATAAGCACCGACTTCAGCATGCAATTGTGGTGCTGTGTCACCCAACTCGCCCAAATCACCCATGACAAAAATTCGGGGGGCGGCAAATTGAGCCAAAACATCCAAAGCAGCTTTCATCGAATCAGGGTTAGCATTATAAGTATCATCGATGACTTTCGCACCCAATAATCCAGATTTTAATTGCAATCGACCTTTAATATTGGCAAATTTTGCCAATGCACGCGTAATAAATGTGGGGGCAATACCTGATTGGCTCGCCATCGCAATAGCAGCCACTGCATTTTTGATATTGTGCAGCCCCGCCACAGACAAATTCACAGCAAATTGAGCCGTTGGAGTGACCATATCAAACTGGCTACTTAAGGCTGATAATTGAATATTTTTGGTTTGGTACTCCCCTGCTTCCAAGCCAAAACCAATTTGGGTATGGCCAGCACAGGCAGCCTGAAACACAGCGACTTGCTCATCATCCAATGGAATAAAAGCAACGCCATCCTCTTTTAAACCGGCATAAATTTCACTTTTGGCCTTGGCAATATCTGCCACGCCATCAAAACCACAACCAATGTGGGCACGCATAGCATTGTTAATCAAAGCAAAATCAGGCTGGGCAATGTGAGTCAAATGCGTCAGCTCGCCAAAGTGGTTCATGCCCATTTCAATCACAGCCACCTTGGTCTTATTCGTTAAACGAAGCAAGGTCAAAGGCAAACCCAAATGATTGTTAAAATTGCCTGCGGTTGCCAATACAGCTTCGTCACCATGTGCTTCACGCAAAATGGCAGCCAGCATTTCTTTGACCGTGGTTTTTCCTGAAGAACCGGTGATACCAAAGACTTGTGGGTTAACGTGATTGCGCCAAGCTTTGGCAATTGTTGCCAAAGCTTCTTCGGTATTGTCAACATGCACAACATGACTGCCTTGGATTTCACAGGTCTTATTGACCAAAACCAAAGCTGCCCCTTGTTCGATTGCATTGGCTACAAATTGATGTCCGTCTGCTGTTTCACCAACCAGTGCAACAAACACATCATTTGCGAGTACTTGACGAGTATCGATGCGAAATTCACCCACTACACCATTAGGACGGTTTAATTCAAGTCCCAAAGCTTGGTAAATAAATGCCAAGTCTAATTGCTGTACCATGTTCTATGCCTTTCTGGCGTTCAATGCATCGGCTGCGATTTCAAAATCAGAAAAATGGTGCTTCACACCCATGACGTCTTGATAAGTCTCATGTCCTTTGCCCGCAATCAGAATAATATCATTCGATTTTGCATGAGCAATGGCATATTCAATCGCTTTTTTGCGATCCACTTCAACTTGTTCTGGATTTTCCAGTGCAGGTAAAATGTCCGCCATAATATCACTGGGCACTTCAAGGCGAGGATTGTCACTGGTGAGCACCACTTTATCGGCAAACTCAGTTGCCGAAGCACCCATCAATGGGCGCTTACCGCGGTCACGATTACCACCACAACCAAACACGCACCACAACTGGCTATCCGCCTCTTTGACTTCTTGCAAGGTGCTCAATGCTTTTTCCAAAGCATCTGATGTGTGCGCATAGTCCACCACCACCAAAGGCTTACCCTGTGTGCGAATACAATCCATACGGCCTGTGGCAGGTTTGATTTGTGCCAATACCCGTGCCACATCAGCCAAAGCGTAACCTTCGGCACACAAAACGGCCAAAGTGGCTGCCATGTTTTGTGCATTAAATCGGCCCAATAAAGCAGTAGTCACATTGGCTACGCCCCATGGGGTTTGGAATTCAATATTGGTTTCGGTTAAATTGGCTTGAAAATGACGAATACAAACGTCAGCACCCTCACCAAAACCATAAGACAACACATTTAGATTAGGCTGATTTTGACGCAAGTCACCAATCAATTGTGCGCCAAACGCATCATCGATATTAATCACAGCATGCTTCAAACCTTGCCAATAAAACAAACGGCTTTTAATTTGACCATAACTGGCCATATCACCATGGTAATCCAAATGATCTCGAGTCAAATTGGTGAAAACAGCGCTGCTAAAGCTCATGCCATTCACACGCGCCTGATCCAGCCCATGGCTAGAAACCTCCATCGCAACCGCTTTTGCACCTGCTTTTAAAAAGTCAGCACAAAAATGAGCAATGGTAATGGCATCTAATGTGGTCTGTGGACTTTCAATTAAATTGTCTAGAAAACCATTGCCCACCGTGCCCATCACAGCACAAGGTGTATCCAACAAATCCAAAGCCTGTGCTAGCCACTGACTGATCGATGTTTTGCCATTGGTGCCGGTAATGCCAATGCTTAATAAGTTTTGGCTTGGGTGGTTTAGCAATTGCGCTGCGACAATACCCGCTTGCTCACGCAAGTTAGCAATACCAACATTGGGTACTTTCCAGTGCTCTTGCCACACAAAATTACCATCATTTTCCCAGATAACACCGGATGCACCATGGGTGATGGCTGATTCAATGTATTGGCGTCCATCGGTGAATCCACCCTGAAAAGCCACGAAAACATCCCCAGCCTGAATTGAACGACTGTCTGAAGTGAGACGAGCACCTAGAAAAGGCGCTGCCGCCAAGGATGAAAAATCAATTGGCGGCAATGGTGTAAGTTGACTATGCATATGTTTTCTAACAATTAAATATTAAGATTCTGTATTTTTAAACTCTCTGGTTGGCGCCACACCCAATATCGATAAACTGCCATTCATGATTTCACCAAAAACAGGACCAGCAACGAGACCGCCATAATAACCATTCGCACTGGGTTCATCGATTAGAACAGCCACAATCACACGCGGATCGGCTGCGGGTGCAAAACCAGCAAATAAACCAGTGTGTTTATTGGGCGAATACCGCCCATCAACCAATTTGCGAGCTGTGCCTGATTTTGCAGCCACATCATAACCATCAATCGCACCACGCGTTCCTGTACCCCCTTTTTCGGTTACAGATACCATGATTTCACGAATGGTTTTCGCTGTTTCAGGTTTGATGACTTGCTCACCTACTGGCGTTTTTGCCAACTTTTGAAAGCTAACGGGCAACAGCTGACCGTCAGTCGTGAAAATAGTATAACCTCGAGCCAATTGCAGCAAACTCATTTGCAAACCATAACCAAAGGACATCGTGGCTTGCTCAATCGGTCGCCAGTTTTTCCAGTTGCGCACAATACCACCAGATTCGCCAGGAAACCCTGAATGCATACGCTGACCAAAGCCAATGCTACGGTAGTATTGGTACATGTCTTCAGGTGTGAACATGGCTGACAATTTGCTTGAGCCCACATTAGAAGATTTTTGCATGATGCCTTGCACACTTAAGCTTGGGTAATCGTGGGTATCGCGAACACGAGCAGGCCCAATGGTGTAAGAACGTGTATCCAATACCGTTGATGCCTTAACCTTACCCGAATCCAATGCCTTAGCAATTGGAAATGGCTTCATGATAGAACCTGGCTCAATCATATCGGTCACCGCACGGTTACGGCGCATATCACTGGTGGCATCCGCTGGTGCATTGGGGTCAAATGAAGGGTAATTTGCCAAAGCCAAAATTTCCCCTGTCTTGGCATCCAAAACAACAGCACTGCCTGATTTGGCTTTGTGGTATTTAACTGTTTTTTCCAAAGAATCAAAAGCCAAAAGCTGAATACGCTGATCAAAAGACAAAACCAAATCATGTCCATCTTTGGGGTCTTTGTTGCGATCTGACTCTAAGCTATCAACAATGCCATTTTTATTGTCACGTAAAACCACTTTAGCGCCATCAGCACCCAATAAGTATTTGTTTTGAGCCAGCTCTAAACCTTCTTGTCCTTGCCCATCAACATTAGAAAAGCCCACGATGTGGGCAAACACATCACCCATGGGGTAATGGCGTTTACTTTCTTGCTGAAAGCCCAATCCTTTGATGCCCATTTTGGCGATTTCATCGCTAACTTCTTTGGGCAAATGGCGTTTGATAAAAACGAAGTCACGGTTTTTTTGTGAAAAACGTTTTCGAATAGACTCTTCTGAAACACCAGCCAAACTGGCCAGCTTGGTAATTTGCTCTGCCGTTGGCATGGTTTCCATGCTTTTAGGCGTTGCAAACAACGACTGTGTTGGCGCACTAATGGCCAATGCCGAACCATTGCGATCGGTAATTGTGCCGCGCTCAGCCAGTAAAGGTAAGGTTCGAACAAAACGTTGATTGCCCTGCTCTTGCAAAAACTCATGCTTTTCCGTTTGTAAATAAGCACCCCGAAATGCCACTGCTGAATAAGCCGCAACCAACAACCCCACCACAATCACAATGCGAAAATCGCTTAATGCCGGCTTTTTCTTTTTCTTTTTATCTGACTTATCAACCATTTGCGGCTTATATTCATTCTTTATCAACATATTATTATCTCGCCAAGTCAATTATTTGTGTTTCTTGAACATTAGGCGTACGCAAGTGCTGCGCAGCAGCGGCTTCTTTGACCACATTGTGGTTGCTGTGCTTTGCTTGCAATAAAATTAATCGCGCCCGCTCTTGTTTAATTTGTTGTGCTTCTTTTTCTGCTTTATTCAAATGACTGTGCAACATTCGAGTGTGGTCTTGGATATACACCACACCTCCCCCAAAAATAAGCACCAAAATCAGCAACACAACATTCAGTTTATTCATGCTACAAATGGGCCCACTGTTCTTTGCGCAATGCGCAAAATCGCTGAACGTGCACGTGGATTGCCCATCACTTCATCTTTGCTAGGCTTAATCGCTTTACCCACCAAAACCAATGGTGGTTTTGGCAAGTCATCTTCTCTGACCACAGCCCAACGTGGCATCGGTGCATTGATGCTGTTTTTTTTCATGAATTGCTTCACAATTCTGTCTTCCAATGAATGAAAGGCAATAACGGCCAATCGTCCATCTTCTTTTAAAGCACCCACGACTTGTGGTAAGACTTTTTCTACTTCTTCAAGCTCACGGTTGATGAAAATCCGAATGGCTTGAAACGTCCGAGTCGCTGGGTCTTGACCTTTTTCGCGAGTATAGACGACTTCTGCAACAAGACGAGCGAGCTCACGGGTCGTTGTAATAGGTTCTTCTTCCCTACGCGACACAATGGCTGCTGCAATCTGGCGATTAAACCGCTCTTCACCATAATTTTTAATAACCTCTTTAATATCAGCTTCTTCCGCTGTGGCTAGCCACTGTGCAGCCGTTTGTCCACGAGTGGTGTCCATGCGCATATCCAGTGGCGCATCGAAACGAAAACTAAAACCACGTTCGCCATCATCAATTTGTGGCGATGAAATGCCCAAATCGAATAAAGCACCGTCAATCAAATCAATGCCAAGTTCTTCTAAGGCCGCCTGAAAATAAGCAAAACCTTGGTGCACAACACTGACACGAGAATCTTCTGCAGCCAAAGCATTGGCAACAGCAATGGCTTGTGGGTCTTTATCAAACACAACCAAACGACCATTAGGTCCTAGCTGCGATAAAATTTTTCTACTGTGTCCGCCACGACCAAACGTGCCATCAACATAAGTGCCATCGGCGCGGATATTCAAAGCTTCTACAGCTTCATTCAGTAATACTGTCGTGTGGGTGAACATTTCTTTACTCATAAACACAAGGTTGTCTTGCTAAGCTCCAATGCCAGCAAGTCTTCATCTAAATCCAAAGCGTCGGCAGTTTCTAAGTCCCAACGCTCTCGTCCCCAAAGTTCCAAACGATTCGCTCGTCCGACCAAGGTAACGTCTTTGTCAAACTCAACCAATTTTCTTAAGCCTTGCGGCAATAAAATGCGCCCTGCACTGTCCAGTTCGACAGTTTCTGCATGCCCTAAGACCAATGTTTGGAATTTCTTCAATGTGGCATTGCCCATCGTAGGCAATTGCAACAAATCCGTTTCCACTTTTCGCCATTGGCTAACGGGATACAAAAGCAATTGGCTGCGCTTCTCGAGGGTGATCACAAGTTCTGGAGTATGATGGCGCAACAAAATTTCCTTGAACTTCGCAGGAATAGCCAAACGACCTTTACTGTCTATTGTTAGCTCTTGTATACCGCCAAACATGATGATCCTTTTCGGAAGGATTTCACTCCACATTAACCCACTTTCACCCACATATGCACACTATATGCAACTTTACTAGCAAGGTCAACGTCAAAAATAAAAATCCGCAATCACGACAATCACTTAAAGTATTTAACACTCAGAAATTATTAAATAAAAAACTGAATCTTGTGTAAAATCAATATGACGACGTCAATATGTTGTGCTTGAAATAAACTGCACGAAAAAAGAATTTTCGTGGCATTTTAGCTATAATGTCGGCATTCCTATCTTTGATGACACAAAATGAACACCCTACCTGAACCATCAGACGACGCAAAAAATGCCAGCCAAATATTAAGCCAGCTCATTGCTGACAACATTTCTCAAAACAATGGCTGGATTTCTTTTGCCCAATTTATGCAAATGGCGCTGTATACACCCAATTTTGGCTATTACAGTGGCGGCAGCCACAAAATTGGTGCCGCTGGTGATTTTGTGACTGCCCCAAGCTTAACGCCACTTTTTGGCCAGACCATTGCGAAGCAGCTTTTGCAATTGCTTGGTCAAACCGCAGGCAATATTTATGAATTTGGCGCAGGTAAAGGTGATTTGGCAGTAAGCATTATTCAAACATTGCCGCAAAACAGTTGGGAAAATTATTATATTGTTGATATTTCAGGTGAGTTAGCAGCCCGTCAGCGCAAATTAATCGAAGAAAAATGCCCAGACGTGGCGCACAAAGTCATCCATTTAGATAGGCTACCTGAAGATTTTGATGGCGTTATTATTGGCAATGAATTACTGGATGCCATGCCATGCGAACTCATGAAATGGACCAATAACGAAGTATTGCAAACTGGTGTTACTATTGAAAACGAACAATTCGTTTTAAAAGACAAAAGCATAATCGATCCAGAACTTTTGCACCTTGCTAAGACAGTTCAGCCTCGTGTTACGCCTTACAGCAGTGAAATTCACGTCATCATGCGGCAGTTTTTGCACACCATTTCTCAGCGTTTAAGCCGCGGCGGGATTCTCATGATTGATTATGGATTTGATGAGCATGAGTATTATCATCCACAACGAGACATGGGCACTCTCATCGGTCATTACCGTCACCACAGCGTTCACGATGTATTCTTTTATCCTGGTTTGATGGATTTAACCTGCCATGTGAACTTCAGCGCAGTGGCTGAAGTGTGCACAGAGCAAGGATTATGCTTGGCTGGCTATACCACCCAAGCCAATTTTTTACTGAATAGCGGTTTATTAGACGAGCTTGCTAAAACAGGGGATGTGGGCAGCAAAGATTACATTCAAGCCAGCAGCAAGTGCCAAATGCTCATTGCACCACATGAGATGGGTGAATTATTTAAAGTCATCGGCTTTGCCAAAAACATTGATCCAGATTGGATCGGCTTCACTCAAAATGATATGTGTCATAAATTATAAAAAATGATAAAAACAAACAATCACAAAACACCAAAGGGAAACAATGATGGAGATTTTGTTCTACAGTAAAACAGAAAAGCACCCCGAAATTTGGCTAGATGGCATGAAAAAACGCCTTCCCAATGCCAATATTCGTCAATGGCAACCCAATGACAATGCAGCAGCAGACTATGCCTTGGTCTGGTTACCGCCATTTGAGATGCTATCCAGCCGCTCTGGCTTAAAAGGCATTTTGACCTTGAGCGCAGGCGTGGACGCTGTTTTACAACAAGAGCAAGAACATCCAGGAACATTGCCCAAAGGCGTGCCTGTGGTTCGTTTAGAAGACAGCGGCATGGCAAGCTTAATGGCAGAATATGCTTTGGCGCGTGTGTTGTATTATTTTAGGCGTTTTGATGATTACCAAAAGTTACAACAGCAAAAAACATGGCAAGCTTTAGATGCCTACAGTCCTGAGGATTTTACGATTGGTGTTTTGGGTGCAGGTGCTTTGGGCTTGCCGGTTGCCAAGCATTTGGCACAAGCTGGATTTCCTGTTAAATCATGGAGCCGAACACCCAAAAAAGTGGCTGGCATTGCTTGTTATTCGGGCCAAGATGCACTGGCTGACTTTTTAACCGGCACTCGGGTTCTTATTAATTTATTGCCCAACACACCACAAACAGTGGGGATATTGAATCAACACAATCTGGGTCAATTAGAACAAGGTGCATACTTAATCAATATCGCTCGTGGTGCACATTTGGTAGACAATGATCTACTGCTATTGCTGCAAAACAAGCACATTAAGGCGGCTAGCTTGGATGTTTTTCACACTGAACCGCTATCAGCCGAGCATCCTTTTTGGACAGAGCCCAACATCACCATCACGCCTCATGTCTCAGCCCCAACCGTTCCTGAGTTAGCAATGGACGCCATCGCTGCCAATATCATTCGCATGGAAACTGGTCAAATCCCTACAGGCTTGGTCGACTGTCAACGAGGCTATTAAAGCCAGCTTTCACACCAATAACCCAGATTCATCACACCATGGGTTATTGGTTTTGGGCATGGAAACCGTTTTTTCACCCAATATTCTGCCCTAAACATCTATTTTTAAACATAAAAAGCATGTATTCAAAATAGATTTTTCCCTATTTTATCCAACAAAACACCGCCTTTAACCCCAATTAAAACAAAATAATAATGACAATGTATTTTTATTACCATGAATCATTCTTCTTAAGTTGCCATATTTGACAATCCCTGATTCATACGATATATCTATTAAATGAATTAATAATATTTTGTCATAAAAAATTAACGGCAATGGGTTTTAATTGTCGTCTACAAAAAAAATACAGATAAAAGGGAGTTCTTCTGATGAATTTTAATCAAAAACCAAGCAGCAATGCCTGCAAAAATGAAGTATTTCGACAAATT
This sequence comes from Neisseriaceae bacterium, assembly GCA_030146285.1. Taxonomy (GTDB): domain Bacteria; phylum Pseudomonadota; class Gammaproteobacteria; order Burkholderiales; family Neisseriaceae; genus JASLFS01. The sequence goes on from JASLBZ010000071.1 coordinate 14,803, forward strand.
ATTCACAACATGGGTCACCTAGGCAAACCAGGAACACATGCCTTTTTTGTGATGAACCAATTCATGAGTGGTGCCATTAGCAATGTTCATTTGTTTGAAATTGCATACAAACAAGCCCTAATAGAAGACAAAAAACTGTCTGCTAAATAGCATTTGGTAGCCTGAATCGGTTCAGGCACTTTCCAACAAAAAAAGCACTTTTAAAAAGTGCTTTTTTTGTTGGTAAATCTTCTTACTGTTGTGGTTTTGGATTAACCGTAATTTCAACACGACGGTTTTTTGCTCGACCTTCTGAGGTTGCATTTGTCGCAATAGGTTGACGCGCACCATAACCCACCACAGCAATGCGATTTGCAGCCACATTGTGCGAGGTTAAGTATTTAGAAACCGACTCTGCACGTTGTTCAGATAAGCGCTGGTTCAATGCATCGCTGCCGGTGCTGTCTGTGTGGCCTGCCACAGTCAAAGTGGTGTCAGTATAAGTTGCTAAGACACCAGATACTTTATTCAATGAGTCCGATGCACGACCATCCAATACTGAACTGCCGGTAGCAAAAGTAATGTTTTCAGGCATAATCAATTTGATTTGATCACCCACGCGCTCTACTTCAATACCGCTGTTTGCCAATTCATCACGCAATATTTTTTCTTGGTGGTCCATGTAAGCACCCACACCCAGGCCAATCGCACCACAAGCTGCTGCTGAGTTACGTGCACCTTTGCTGCCATGAGTAATCGCACCAACGATACCGCAAGTCACTGCACCGCCCAAACCATAAATGGTTTTTTTATTCAATGTTTGTTGGCCTGTTGTTGGGTCGGTTACACAACCACTTAAACCCACAACAGCTGCTAATGATAGCAGCGCTACTTTTTTCATTGCATTCATGCTTTGATTTCCTTTTGGTTTTGGTTTTGGTTTTG
>JASLBZ010000094.1 GCA_030146285.1 Neisseriaceae bacterium
GGGTGTTAAAGCTTGTATTTCATCGGCCACCATCCGTGCTAATTTGGCTGCCTGAAAGTTCAACTCATGAACCAAGGCTTCCATACCATAGTCGGCTTGGGCAATACTGGTGGCATTGAAAGTATTGGTTTCGATAATATCCGAACCTGCCAATAGGTATTGGCGGTGAATGTCGGCAATGATATCCGGCTGACTTAATACTAAAATGTCGTTATTGCCTTGTATGTCTTGCAACCAATTGGCAAAGCGTTCGCCTCGAAATTCAGCCTCAGATAAGTGATGGCGTTGAATCATGGTGCCCATGGCGCCATCTAAATACAGAATTTTCTCTTCTAATAACGATTGTAGCTCTTCAAAAGCAGGATGTAGCTTGATTGCACTCATGTGGTTGTCCATTAATTTGTTATTGTCATGACAGTGAGCTTCAGAATAAGCCAAAAAAGCATGGCTTTCAAGGCTGTGGGGGTATTTTGTGATTTAGAATCATTGGTTTCACGTGAAACAGATTTGAGAAAAACACACAAACAATGCGACAATATCAGCATTGAAAATGGTGGATAAACAAATGAAACGTGCTGTGGTGGTGTTTAGTGGTGGACAAGATTCAACAACGTGTTTGTTGCAGGCCTTAGAGAATTATGATGAGGTGCATTGCATTACTTTTAATTATGGGCAAAAACACAGCGCAGAAGTTGAAGTGGCCAAAAAAATTGCCAAGCAATTGGGCATTCGCGCTCACAAAGTTATGGACATGGATTTTTTGGGTGAATTGGCGATCAGCAGCTTAACTCAAGAAGAGATTCCTGTACCGAGTTTTGCTGAAAGTGAAGCCAGTGGTTTACCGAGTACGTTTGTGCCCGGTCGCAATATTGTCTTTTTAAATTTGGCTGCGATTTATGCGTATCAAGTGGGTGCACAAACCGTGATTACTGGTGTGTGTGAAACCGATTTTTCAGGCTATCCTGATTGCCGTGATGAGTTTGTTAAAGCGTTAAACCATGCGGTCAACTTGGGCATGGCTTGCAATATTCAGTTTGAGACGCCTTTGATGTGGCTAAGCAAAGAAGCCACATGGGCATTGGCTGACAGCATGGGTAAACTGGACTTTATCCGAACTGAAACCTTGACGTGTTACAACGGTATTCAAGGCGATGGTTGTGGGGACTGCGCAGCTTGTCATTTAAGAAAGCGTGGCTTAGAAGCTTATTTGGCAACGCGTGGCTCATCATAAAATCCAAAAAATAAAAATGAAAAAGCTGCCCACGGGCAGCTTTTTAATGGTGGCTTAACTTGAACAGCTCACGCAAATTTCACTGGCCCAATCGGGCGGCAGCGCGGCATAGCTTTCATGTTCAGGCTGCTCATCAAATGGGTTTTGAAAAATCATTCTGACTTTCTCGATTTCAGCTGCATTGCCTTCTTTGGCTGCGGAGATGGTGTTTTCTAAAATATAATTTCGCAATATATATTTTGGGTTCACCTGATTCATGCTGATTTGACGCTCGGCATCAACACTGTTTTCTGCTTGTAAACGCAGCTGGTAACGCTTTACCCAAACATCGATTGCTGTCGTATCTTGGAATAGATTTAAAAAACATGCGGGCAAATCATTGGCTAGGCTTGGGAGTTGGGATAGGTTTCTAAAGGCCAGAGTAAAATCTGCTTTTTGGTGCTGTAAAATGGTAAAAAAGTCATCCAATAGCGCTTTGTCTTCAGTCATGACTTGTGTCAAACCCAATTTTTTAGCAAAAATTTCTTTGTAAAATGCATGGTATTCATCAGCATAGCCATTCAAAATGGCCACCAAATCCTGCTCGGAAGCCAACTCTAAAAAGCAAGATGCCAAGCAAGACAAATTCCATTGCACCACATACGGCTGTTGGTTATAAGCATAGCGGCCACTGTTGTCCGAGTGGTTGCAAATGTGATGGGCATCATAAGCATCTAAAAAGCCAAATGGACCATAGTCAATGGTTAAACCCAATACCGACATATTGTCAGTATTCAAAACACCGTGGCAAAAGCCCACGCTTTGCCACTTTGCTGCCAATAAGGCACTGCGGGTGGTGATGGCGGCGAACAGTGCCAGATAAGGATTATCAGCTTGTTTGCATTCTGGGTAATCAATCTGAATGGCCATATCTGCTAAGGCTTGAACCCAGCCAGTGCGGCTTTGGTGGTAGCCAAACTCAAAGTGACCAAAACGCATAAAACTTTTGGCAACCCGCGTAACCACAGCGCTGGTTTCAATAACTTCACGGTGTACGGCATCGTTAGATCCGGTCAAAGACAATGCACGAGTGGTAGCAATGCCTAGGCCATGCATGGCCTCTGAGCACAGGTACTCACGAATGCTGGAACGAAGTACCGCACGACCATCGGCAAAGCGCGAGTATTTGGTTTGACCTGCACCTTTGAGCTGAATCTCCTGGCGAACACCTTCCGTGTCTATTATGTCACCAAGAAGCATGGCTCGACCATCACCTAATTGTGGTACATAAACACCGAACTGATGCCCAGAATACACAGTGGATATAGGCATGTGCTGAGGTTTTTTCAGGCTGCCTGACAAAATAGCCAATGCTTCTTTATCCAAAACAATATCGCTCTTTAGACCCAATTGCTGTGCCAATTCGGTATTGAAGGCTAGCCAATAAGGATTGCCTAAAGCTTGCGGATGCTCAATATTGTAAAACTCTGAACCCAGTGTTTGCCACTGAGCTTGTAAAAATGAAATGGTTTTTGGGGTCATATTCAAAAGCGACAGGCTTAACACCTGTTGCCTATTCCTATCATTTTAAGATGTTTTGAGTAAACTAACAGGGAAGTGATCAATGCTTGATAATGGAATATTGGCATCAAAAATCTGGTACTGAATATCGTTCAGTCCAAAACTGGTTAAACGCTCGGTGTGTTTGGCTAAGTAATTTTCTAAGTGAAGCAAGCTATCAAATGCATACCAGCCGCCTGCGCGTTGTGTGCTTTCGTTTTCAGTCCAAATTTTCCAAAGCAGGCCTGGCTCAGTAGCAATGTCCTTGGCTAAGCCTTCAAAAGCAAGGCTCATATCGTCTTTAAACGGACCACGACAAGCAAAATCAATTTGTAAAAGTTTAATGCTCATGGGTATTTCCTATGGTTTTTATTGCCAGATTACTGAACTGATAAGTGACCATCAGTAATCCAGCACCAAAATGAATGGTGCTGAGCATAAAGCGAGAATCTTGCTGGATGGTTTCAATAAATAGCGCAACATCCTGAGCATGAGACAAAACATTGTCCACAAATAAAACCCCACCTTTGGGCTTGATCATGTTTTGTAAATACACCCAATAATCAAGGTAAGCATCGCGCTCAGCATCTAATAAAATAAAGTCGTATTGCGTTTGAGTGGTTTGTAAAAAGGCTTTTGCATCGCCCACCCAAAAATCAACCAAATGAGCTAAATTCAATTCTGTTGCATACTGCTTAGCTGTTTGGCTTCTATTGGCATCAATTTCTAATGTGGTGATATGACCATGAGTGCTTTGCGCTGCATTGGCTAGCCACAAAGTGGAATAACCTGTTGAGGTGCCGATTTCTAAAATACTTTTAGATTGCTGCATGCGGATTTGCATGGCTAAAAAATAAGCAGAATCGGGTTCAATATTGCGATAACGATTCAGTCGATTGTCTTGGCTGGCGTCAAAAGCATGAAAGCTTTGGTATAACTCATCGGTTCGTTGTAAAAATTCAGGACTTAAACTCATGGTGTTTGCCTTTTAATTTTTAAAAAAGAAGTTTGAATATTACGAAACCTCTTGAATCAATTCAAAACGGGGCTGTTGCTCACCATTGTCTAAGGCAATGGTTTCTAAAAACATGGTCAAAGGGCGCACCCAGATACTGTAGTCGTCATACAAACATTGATAGACCACCAATGTTTCTTCGGTTTCACTGTGTCTGGCAATATGCAAAACTTGATATAGATTGCCTTTATGGTGTTTATAAATGCCTTTTTTTAGCATATTGATCCAGTATCTTGAAATGTTTGAAACATTCAGCCTAAACCGATTGATTGTGAATAGGCTGAATATGGGCTTATTCAATCACAATTTTTGGAAATTTACTGCTGTAGTCTTTGCCTTTGTCTGCCACTGCTTGTGCCAAAGCCCATGCGGCATCTTGGTAGGCCATGGCAATGCTGGTTTCTTTGGCTTGCATTGTCGCCACAGAACCTTCATCCATGGCCACGCGAATGGGTAAGCTTAAAGGCAATTGAGCCAGTACAGGAACATTCAATTCTTCAGCTAATTTCACACCACCTTCGTGACCAAAAATGGCTTCTGAATGTCCACATTGGCTGCAAATATGAACAGACATGTTTTCCAAGACACCGAATATAGGAATATTCACTTTTTTAAACATATCGATGCCTTTTTTGGCATCTAGCAGAGCAATGTCTTGCGGAGTCGTTACAATCACCGCACCCGTTACTGGGATTTTTTGTGACAAGGTCAGTTGGATATCGCCAGTACCTGGAGGCATATCAATAAACAAATAATCAACATCATCCCATTGGCTTTGAAACAGCAATTGTTGTAAGGCTTGGCTTACCATTGGACCACGCCAAACGACCGCCTGCTCAGCATCAATTAAAAAGCCAATTGACATCACTTGAATGCCATCCGCATTTTTAACAGGAATAAAGCGTTTGTCTTTTTGTTCTGGTTTTTGGTCGGTCACGCCTAACATGGTTGGTTGGCTTGGGCCATACAAATCCGCATCCAAAACGCCAACGCGAGCGCCCATTTTTTGCATTGCCAATGCTAAGTTAGCAGTGGTTGTAGACTTGCCAACACCCCCTTTGCCCGAGGCAATGGCAATAATATTTTTCACACCTGCAATGGTTTGCACACCGGTTTGGACTTTGTGGGTCGTAATGTCGCTGCGGATGCTCACTTTTACTGTTGTCTCAATGCCATTGTTTTTCAATGTTTGGATAATGTCATGGCTTAAGGCAGCCTGAATGTGTGCAGAGGGATAAGGAAGGCGCAATTCGATATGCACTTCATTGTTCAATTCTAATACTTGTTGCACCAATTTATCCTGAGCCAATGTTCGGGTGCTATTGGGTAAGGTAATGGTGTTAAGTAACGTTTTTATTTTTTGGATGCTCATGAGTGTTGTCCTTGGTCAGCCTGTGTCATGAAATAAAGGGCTTACAATGGCGTTACTTTAACAGATATTCACCAAATGATTAACCGTGTTCGGCGTGCATTGCATGGAATTGAAATCAAAATAAGCATTCAGTATATTGGGATCACAAAACAACCGGGATGAAGACAAGCCTAAGTGGCATCTTGAATCAGGTTAATAAGATAAGTACCTAGATTTTTTTGTATTTTTTGGCTGGTGTTTTCGATATTAAGCCAAGATATTGGTTTGTTGACAGGTAAAAAAAATCCCTAAGAGAAGATTGCTTAGGGATTTTTGCCAGTTTATTTCTTATTGGATAAATGCTTTGCATTCTTTGCTGTTTAAATCCAATTTCTTGCTGCTTTTGTCTGCAAACTGATAAGTATATTTTACTTGAAAGCCCATTTCCAATGTTGGTTTTAACATTGGGCAAGCTGCTTGCTTCATGGCAGTAATCTGTTCTTTTTGCAAATTCTTAGCACTGCTGCCTTCTGCGGTGATTTGATAGGTTGAGAACAAAACATCATTTTTGCGTTTCATTTCTAACAATGTCACATCATCGCTGACTTTAACTGGTGCTTGTTTATTGATGCTAACGATTTCAGCATCAATGGCTTCTAAAACAGCTGGATCAACGGTGATTTTGGCCATGGCAATGCTGCTTAGACCCAATAGTGCCAATGTAAAAAGGCTTTTTTTCATGGTGAAATCCTAGTTATAGGCGATTTAAAAAGGGCAGTATAACAGCGTTTGTTTATATTGATAATAAATATTCATAATATCAATATATTAATGCCAACAGAAAGTAGGTTCTAGGCGATGCGAGCGCATTTGGCTTCTGATAAAACCATTTGGCTTTGGCTGTTGTTTGCGTAATGAAAATGATATGTCACAGAAAAACCTTGTTCAAAAGCAGTGTTCATGCTGTCACAACCGGCTTTTAAAATCTGTTTTTTAAGTTCTGGATTCATGTTGTGCTGGTCAATGGCTGGATTACTGATTGTCACTTGGTAGTGAACGATCATGTCATCGCGACGAATATCGGTTAATTGAATGCCATGGCCTGCTTGCATTGGCAATTGGGCTTTGATGGCATCAATGCCTTGATCAATGGCGGTCATGGCTTGAATCGCGCGATTGGATGCTTGTTCAGCAGAAATTTGCTCATCATTTTTAGGAGAGCAACCCATGAGCCACAAAGCAAAGAAGCTCAAAAGAAGTATTTTTTTTATCATTTTTTGAAGTATGTGTGTATTTAAAAATTGAATTCATACTAGCAAAAGCCTTGAAAAAAATACATTTTTTGATGTGTTTAGCACAAAAGCATTATTTTTTTAATACTTATATGGAATGTTAATCTTTGTTAATATTTTGATTATAGGCTGATAATGAAATTTTTTTGGGAAATCATGGGTGTTCTTTAAATGCGACATGGAATCAACAAATTAAAATTGTAGTATTTAAAAAACTACACAATAGTCCCAATATTTCATTAAGTTAGTTCTTGTATGTGTCTGGCAATTTTTTGGCTGGCACCTTGGTGTATGGCAACAAATTCTTTGGCATTTTTAGCATAAGATTGGCATTGTTGGGCATCATTCAAAAGCATTTGTGTGGTGTTTAGCCATTCGTTTGCATTGTGAACTTGCATGGCAGCATGCTCGGACAGTGCATCAGAACAGACCTTGGAGAAATTGTAAGTAGAGCCACCAAAAACCGTGGGTTTGTAACAGCTCATGGGTTCAATAATGTTTTGGCAACCCGTATTCACCAAGCTGCCGCCAACAAACACAATATCCGCCAGTAAATAATAGGCAAAAAGCTCCCCCATGCTGTCGCCAATCCAGATTTCAGTGGCCAGGTCAATGGCTTGATTATCGCTGCGTTTTTGTACGGTGAAGCCCATTTTTTTTGCTAATGAGGCTGTTAAATCAAACCGTTCAGGATGCCTTGGCACAATCACCAGTAAAGCATTATTGGCTGTGTTTTGTTGCCATGCTTGTAACAATAATTCGGCTTCATCCAATCCGTGTTTGTCCATGCGAGTGCTGCCGCAGACAATCACTTTGCGTTGGCCAATTCGTTGGCGAAAAGCATTGGCTAAGTCATGCATGGCTTGGGGTGGTGTGATGTCGTATTTGGTATTACCAGTAATCCATTGTGGGCAATGACTTAATTGCGATAAGCGTTCTTGATCATCCAGGCTTTGGGTAAAACTGGCCGTTAAAGTATTTAAAGCCGGTGCAATCAGGCTTTTGGCTTTTAAATAGCCTTGCAGTGACTTTTCGGACAAGCGGGCATTGGCCAAAAACATCGGAATATTTTGTTGTTTGGCCTGTTTTAACAAATTGGGCCAAATTTCGGTTTCCATAATGATACCGAAAATAGGTTGGTGTTCTTGGAGAAACTGAGCAACATAGCTGGGTTTGTCATAAGGCAAATACCGGCATTGGGCATCAGGATACAGAGCTTGTGCCGTAGCTCGGCCAGTTGGTGTCATTTGGGTAATGAGCAACGGTTGGTTGGGGTATTGTTGTTTAAGTGCTTGAATCAAAGGTTCTGCTGCACGTGTTTCGCCCACAGAAACAGCATGAATCCAAATGGGATGTTGTACGGGATTGACCATAGGTGTGCCAAAACGCTCGCCCCAATTTAAAGCATAAGCAGGGGATTTTTTGGCGCGTTTTTTTAAGTAGCGTTTTAAAAGCGGTGGGGCAATCTGCCATAAGCCTTGGTATAAGCATGCCAACATAACTATGAACTTTCAGTATGAAAAAAGCAGCCCGTAGGCTGCTTTTATTTTAAAGCTTAATCAAAGCGAATGGTATAACGAATCTCACCATTTTGCGACAAGGTACCGACCCGAACAATCGCTTGAATCGAACGGCTTAATTGGTAGATCAATTTGACGGCTGAATCTGAACTGGTCAAACCATACTCATAACCCACATACAATTCATTGGTTAAATTGCGACCTACGGTAATCATTTGTTCAGCAGGATTCAATTCTCCTGTTTGCATATTGCGCGTTTGTCGTGAACCCATGCCAATATCGTCAAACAAACCCATCTTGTCATTGACACCACTGGCAAGCCAAGCACCAGCCGCAGCTGCTAAGGCAGCGTTATCAGATTCACCGCTGGTGGGGCGGCCTAACACCAACCAAGACAATTTGTCTTTGTCACTCATGGGTTCATTGGCCACCAAAATGGTGTCAGGTTTGTTCAGGCTACCTCGAACTTCAACGCCAGCACCCACAGGGGATTTATTGCGCACAGCACGGAAGTTTAAGCCAGGATTGTCTAAGGGGCCTAAGAAGGAGACGATGCCTTTTTCAATCACCAAGTCTTGACCGTAAGCTTTAAAACCACCTTTGACAATATTGATTTGGCCATGTGCAACCAAGTCTTCATGGGGTCTGGCGGTGAGCAATAATTTGCCGCCCATCACAATGTCTAGGCCTTGCCCTTTAAAACGAAAGGCATCATTAAAGTTAATACCCAAGTTCAAATTCAACAGCATGGGCATGGAGTCTTCGGGTGCTTTTCGCCCCAGTACAACCACATCATCGCTTAAACTTGGCATGCCGGATTTGGGAAAATCAAATAAGCCATCATCTACTTTAAAATTGCCATCCAAACTCAATGCTTGTAAATCGGTATAGGTTAATTTGGCCGCGCCTGATAAAACCAAATGGCGGTTAGGTTGGGCAAACAAGCCAAATTGTTTTAAGGCCAAATCCAAATGTACATTGGGTTTGTCACCCACCAATCCAACATTGCCGTTAAGGTGGGCCGAACCCTCTCCACGTTTGAAGCTTAAATCGTCTAAGAACCATTTTTGTCCTGTCACACGAGAGCGCAAGACGCCATTGGTCAACAACAAGCCTTGTCCCATTTCTCTAAAGGTAATGTTGTCACCATTTAAAGGTCCGTTTAATTGAGGATTGCTAAATGAGCCGCTGATGTTGATGTTGGCAGCTAACTTTCCTTTTAATGTCATGCCCACTGGCAAAAAGTAACGCAAAGCATTTAAGTCGGGGACATCTAAAGCTACTTTGCCGGTTAATGGGGCTTTCATAATGTCATTGCCAAAGTTTTGTGCAATGGCCATTTGAACGTGCCCCGTGCCGTAATGGGTGGTCATGTCCAATTGGTTATTAATGCGGTTGTTTTGAAAGTTGGTCACTAAGGCCAGCTTGCTCAAACCCAATTTTTGATTGCGGTAGGGGATGGTAATGTCACCACTTTGGTGGCGTACTTTTAAAAAGCCTGACATATTATTGCCGTAGTTTAAATCCCAATCTGCGCCCAAAACCAAGTTTTGCTCAATCGGAATGTCCACCAAACTTTGCAATTGTGAGATTGCCAAACCATTGGCATTGCCTTTGGTTTTGATGCCTTCTTTGGCTGACCACAAGAAAGACTGCAGATTCAATTGACCGTTCATTAAGCCCCAGTTGGCTTGGCTTAGGCTTACTCGCTCAGCACTTGCTTCTAAGCGCATGCTATTGCGTAGCTTGATATTGAACGCACCAGAAACATCCAAGGTGCTCACATTGCCTTTCCAAGCAGCTTTATCATCCAAGCCACCATTGGCAGCAACGTCCATTCTAAAGGGTTTATTGTCTAACTTCATTTGGGCGTGGCTGGTGAGAGTGTGTTTGCTACCAGTGCCTTTGGCATTTAAGCTGATGTTATCAATAATAGTATCCCCAGTGCTGCTTAACAAGGCCAAATTTTGTCCGCTTACGTCAATATTTAAGGGTGCCGTGATGTCAGGCGATGCCAGTAAATTGAATTTCAATTGCTGCAAGCGGACCATTTTTTGAAACTGGACTTGGTTGGCACTGCCAGATAAGTCAATTTTCAATTTCTCCGGAGCACCTGCTAAAAAGCCTTTGGTTTGTAAAGCACCAGACAAACCAAAACCAAAATAACTTAATTGTGGTGCGTTGATGTCAATATTCAACCGGTCTTTGTTCAAACCAAAGCTGCCATTGGTTTTGAAGGTATTGGGACCCAAAATCACATTAACATCGGCTTTTTCCAAATGCTCATTAGCCAAAACAATATTGCCTTTACCGCGCAAATTAACACCGGATAAACGGCTGTCGGGGATGTCAAGTAAGGCATTCAATTGAAAACCATCTGCCAATTGACCTTTGGCTTGGATATCACCGTTGATGTTGCCAATCGGAAAGCTTTTGTCCAGATTGCTTGGGTTGATGTTTTTGCTTTTTAAGGCCAGTTCAAAAGTTTGTTCTTGAAACAGATTTAAAAATCCATCTACATCCAAGCGTCCACCTTGTTGCGTACCCAAATAGGTTTTGCTAATTTCTAAGGTTTGCTGTGCTTTTTTATTGTCGGTTGCCAAGAGCACTTGGCCTTCTGAAATCAAGGGCGCAGCGTTAAGATGCCAATTGACTTGGGGAGATGCAAACGTGCCTGTGACTTTGACATCACCCGCCAATGTGTTTTTGAGGGGGTTGTTAATGATGTCGCCTAAGGTCAATTTGTCAATGGCAACGTCCAAATTCATGGATTGTTTGGCCGTATCAACTTGACCAAAAGCTTCAATAAAACCATCTTTTAAGGTGCTGATTTCCAAATTGGATATGTTCAGGACGCCTTCTTGGTTGACCAATAAGTCACCAAAAATGGTTTTCACGGGAATCGCAGACTCATCGACATAGCCAGCTTCAATATTGGCTAAGGTGATGATGCCTTGCAATTGATCGCTGTTTTTAACTGGGCCTAACAACAAAGCCAAGGACATTTGGGCTTTGGGTGCGCTGGCAATAAATGCTTGGGGATTGATATTACTGCCTGCCAATTTAAGCTCTTGAATTTTGTTGTTTAACAAAGGTTCAAATGGCGACAATTTGGCATCTGTAATAAGTAAGACATCACCACCTTGAATTTGAGCATTCAAAACGGGGTGCTCTAAGCTACCGCTCAAATCAATGTTGCTGGTGGTTGGAATGCCTTCCAAAACACCATCACTGGCCAATTTACCTAGCAAAGCAAAAGGCGTGGTATTGTCCAAAGAAACTTGCCCTGTAACCGTACTCCAAGGCGATTGCAATTGCTGAATATTCAGCTGGTGTTTGTTGTTGGTAAAGCGGTAGGTGAGGGTGCTGCCCATTAAAATAGGCTCTTTGCTGTCTTCTAAAAACAAACCATTTAAAGACAATTGATCCACAACCAAGTCAAACGGCAAACCAATGTCGTTTGGCAAGCTTGCTGGCGGAGATTTGGGTTTTGGCGGTGTTGGCGAGGTGTTAATGCGAGTATCGCCTAAGGCCAGTTGTTGAACGTGTACACGCATGTCCAACAGCTCTTTGGGCTGCCAAGCAAAATTCAGGCTTTGGCTTTGGATGTTTAAGCCTTCCATATTAATTGCCAAAACATCAGCAGAAAAGCCATCCATGATGGTGCCTTCTAAGCGATCCGCGGTAATGTTGACACCAAAATAAGCCGGTATTTTTAAAATAGCAGTTTGTAAACCAGATTGTGTGCTCAGTAACCAATACAGAACACCAAACAGTATACTCACCAAAATGATGAAGCCTATGATGATGCGTTTGAGCCAACGAAAGCGTGGTTTGGGTTTTTTCTTTTTATCCGGCACATTCGTTGTGGCATCATGCTGTGCTTGCTGATTTTCAGGTGGGGTGATTGTGCTATCGACCATTTAAAAACGTGTCCCTAAGTTAATTTGCCAACCGATTTTTTTGCGTTCATGTGCATAGGCGATATCCAAGGCAATCGGAGCGATGGGACTGAACCAGCGTAGGCCTACACCCGTACTGCTTTTCCAATCAAACTCTTTAAAGCTGTTCGCAACATTACCTTGATCATGAAAGACGGCAAAAGCATAGTCTTTTTTGAACGGAATTTGATACTCAGCACTGACTACCGCCATGGCTTTTCCGCCCAAGACAGAACCATTTTCACCATCAATACCGATAGATTGGTATTCATAACCTCGAACCGTATTACCGCCACCAGTACGGAATAAAAGTGAAGTGGGTGCATTTAAATCATCCGAGACTTTGACATAACCAATGTCACCACGAACGATCAATGTGCCCAGTGCCTTGATTTCTGGCGTAAAGTAATAAGCTGCACTGCCTTTAACCCGTTGCATCGATGCAGATGACATTAGGCTGCCCAGTGTGCTGCCAATTTTTCCTTCGAAAAAATAACCATTTTCAGGGCGCAACTGACTTTGAATATTATTGCGCCGCCAAGAAGCAGTGACCATCAAGGCGTCTGCACGCCCTAAGCTATCGCCGCCTTCAATGTCTGAACGCTCTGTGAGGTATTCCAAGCCCAGTCGAGATTCAATACCGTTGCGCTCACGCACATACCAGACGCCAGAGTTGATGGCAGAGGTTTTGACTTTTTGATAGGTTGAATTGTCATAGCCGATGTTGCCAGTAAAGTATTTTCCATCATGGTTGCGCGGCTGACTTAAACCCACATTGAGGCTTTGTTGGTATTTGTTTAGGTCCACTACGGTAGAGCCGATATAGCCACGATTAAGCACATTGTAATAGTCATAACCCAAATGCAAACCTGGGCCATCATCTGAGTCATAACGCAAACCCAAATCCAGTTTTTGACGCTTAACTTCAGTCACTTCGACTTTAATGGGAACAAGGTTATCTTTTAAGTTGTCAAAGTCCGCTTGTACCATGGCAGCAGAATAGTGACCATCTTGCTCTAATGCTTGCTGGTATTGAATCAGCTGATCCAAATCGTAATCTTCACCTTGCTTGAATGAGGCCAAGTTTCGAATAATACTGGGGCGATAACGCTCATTGCCTTTGACTGATATTTCACCAAAATAAATAGGCTGTAAACTATTCACATCAACAGTAACGGTGGCCAAATTGGTTTCTGGATTGATGGTGGCTTGGCTTTTTGCAATCTTGGCCAATGGGTATTTTTTGCGCTTAACACCACTTAATACGGCAGCTTTGCTGTACGACCATTTGTCTTGGGTAAAGGGTTCATCCACAGTCAAAGACCAGCTTTGCATGGCATTGCGATAGTAATCAGGTAATGCCTCATCGCTCAGAACAGGACCATCAATTAAAACGGTCACATCCTCAACCTTGGTGCGAGGGCCTAGAGCAACGCTTACTTGGTAGCCGCCTTCTGTAGCGCTTACTTTGGTTTTGCTGTTGAAATAGCCCAATGTCTCAACAATGGACTCCACTTCATTGGGCGTGTCATCAATCAGGAATTTAATTTGTTCTTGGTCTAGACCACTTAAAAAACGTTGTGTTACCAATGAGATATGTTCATTGAGCAAGTCGGTGGCATCAGCGTTTTCAGTGCTAATACTCACTTCATATGCAGCTTTAGGTGGCGCTTCTGGTACTGATTCTGTTTTTTTTGTGCTGCTGCATCCCATTAATAGGACACAGCACCAAGAAGCTGCCAGTAAAATTGGTTTTTTGCTCATAGTCTTGCCAATGGTTGGGGATGATATTCCAAAGGGGATTAAATTCATCGCTTTGTTGCTGAACCCTGTTAAAATTGCGGGATTTTGGGTTAAATGGTTTTAATTTTACCATTAAACCGTGACAAAAGAGATGACAATTAATTATAAATCTTTTTTTGTTTTGGTTAAGATAATTGTTTCTTTAATGAAAAGTCGGTATTTTTAGGGTTGGATTAAAAGAATAAAGCATTTAATTAAATGCATGTGTGAGCAAATCAATGTTGGCGCATGAAATAGATGGGTTGAGGAATGAAAAATTTATTACTGGTATTAAACCGAATGAGTCTGGTTAAACAGATTGTTATCGGCTTGGTTTTGGGTATTATCGTTGGTTTTTGGCTGCCTGAAGCAGGTAAAGCTTCCACCATTTTGGGTGGCTTATTTGTTGGTTTCTTAAAAGGGATTGCACCTATCTTGGTGTTTTTCTTGG
This sequence comes from Neisseriaceae bacterium, assembly GCA_030146285.1. GTDB lineage: Bacteria > Pseudomonadota > Gammaproteobacteria > Burkholderiales > Neisseriaceae > JASLFS01. Next base: position 14,123 of record JASLBZ010000094.1, read on the forward strand.
TGGTTGCTGCCATTGCTGGACACAAAAAAGGCGAAGAAAAAACAGCAATTAAGCCCATTTTGGTATTGTATGTTTTGGGCACGTTCTTAGCCGCATTGATTGCTGTGATTGCCAGCTTTATGTTCCCTGTTTTTGTGCCATTAAAAGCGGGTGTGGCGGATGTAGTACCACCTAAAGATGTGGTTGAAGTGTTGTTGACGGTGGTGATGAACATGGCGGACAATCCGATTAATGCATTTACCCGTGGTAATTATATTGGTATTTTAACGTGGGCAATTTTGTTTGGTTTTGCCATGCGCCAAGCCAAAGATGCGACCAAGGTCATGATTGCTGATTTGGCCGATTCTGTTTCTCAAGTGGTGCGTTGGGTGATTCGCCTAGCACCTTTTGGTGTTTTTGGCTTGGTGGCCTCTGCTGTTGCCGAGACCGGTTTTGATGCAATGGCACAATTTGCAAAATTATTGGTGGTTTTGATTGGTTGTATGTTAATTGTTGCTTTGGTTGTGAATCCAATTTTGGTATTCTGGCAAACGAAGAAGAACCCATATCCACTGGTTTTCACTTGCTTGCGTGAAAGTGGACTGACCGCGTTCTTTACCCGTTCTTCTGCTGCCAATATTCCGGTGAATTTGGCATTGTGCAAAAAACTGGGCGTGCGCGAAGAAACATATTCGGTTTCGATTCCTTTGGGGGCAACCATTAATATGGCCGGTGCTGCCATTACCATTACGGTTTTGACATTGGCTGCTGTGCATACGTTGGGCTTGCAGATTGACTTTATGACCGCTATTTTGTTGAGTATTTTGGCAACAGTCAGTGCTTGTGGTGCTTCTGGTGTGGCTGGTGGATCATTGTTATTGATTCCATTGGCGTGTAGTTTGTTTGGTATCAGTGATGATATTGCCATGCAGGTTGTGGGTGTGGGTTTTATCATTGGTGTGTTACAAGATTCTTCTGAAACAGCGTTGAACTCTTCAACAGATGTGCTGTTTACTGCCGCAGCTGATTTAGGGATGCAAGGCAAACAACAAGGTTGATTATGCAAAAAGCAGTATGTGTATTACTGGGCAGCTTGATGCTGCCTGGTTTTTTAATGGCCAATACATTTGAGTGTGCGGTTGAGTCAGGGGATACGTTTTACAGTGCTCGCAAGTTAGATGGTTGCGAAGTGGTTCAAAATGCGAATGCCAAGACTTTGCAAAGTCATGATGTTGTGGGGGCTATTTGGCATGTCCCATCACAAAAAATTGACACCGATGTGGTGATTCGCAAGCCAGAGCCTGTGGTGAAAGTTGTGCCGATGAAAATTCATTTGCGCAATCAGCCACCACCGGTTGCAAGCCGTACTTCAAGCATACCGAAGTACAAAGAAGCGCCGCCGCCTCCACCGCCTATTAGCAGTTTGGCTCGGCAAAAACAGGTCTTGCAAGCTGAGATGAGCCGTGAAAAATCGGCATTGAGAAAAGACGAGGCAACCTTAAGTGCGGCGAAGGCTGCAAATAAGAAAACCACGATTCCAAGATTGGAACGCAATGTTGCGGATCGACGAGCCAATATCAGGGCTTTGGAAGTTGAATACCAAAAATTAAGATAAAAAAATCCTGCCTAAGTGCAGGATTTTTCTATCGCAATCACAATCAAGTGAGGGCAAAAGTTAGAAAGTGTAACCAGTTTCTAAATCTTCATCACCGACAAGCTCAACCAGCAATGCATACAGTGGTGCTAACTCAACATAGCGGCGAGATGCTTTGCGCAAATAATTCAAGAAGCGTGGGATTTCACTGCGGTATTTGTCTTTGCCATCGCGGTAGTAAAGTCGCGCAAAAATACCTGCAACTTTAAGGTGGCGTTGTACACCCATCCATTCAAAGTCTCGATAAAAATCATCGAATTGCTCAGGCACAGGCAAATTGGCAGCACGGGCTTTTTGCCAGTAGCGAATGGCTAAGTCCAAGACAAATTCCTCATCCCATTCAATAAATGCATCACGCAATAGCGATACCAAATCGTAGCTAATAGGACCATATAAGGCATCCTGAAAGTCTAAAACACCTGGTTTTTCTTTGGTTAGCATTAAATTGCGCACAATAAAATCACGGTGCACAAAAACTTGGTTTTGGCGTTTGATGGCAGGAATCAGAGCGTCCACTGTGGCTTGCCAGTATTTTTGTTGTTGTTCAGTGAGGGTTTGGCCCAGCTCTTTGGCAACAAACCAATCTGGGAACAATTGCAGCTCACGTTTTAAAGTGTCTTCATCGTATTCTGGTAACACATTGGGCACTGAGGATTTTTGTAGCTCAATTAATGTATCAATGGCTTCAAGCAACAACATTTGATGGACTTCTTCGCGCTTGTCATGCTCTAAAGCTGCCAAAAATGGAATTTGTCCCAAATCTTCCAGTGCCATAAAGCCATTTTCTACATCATAAGCATAAATTTGTGGTACTTTAACAGCTTGGAAAATACCGTGAACGCTGATGTAAGGTTCAATAGACATGTTAGCAGGTGGTGCGTCCATCGCAATGACTGTTGAGCCATCTTCAAAATGGGCGCGGAAATAGCGACGAAAATCGGCATCTGCTGCGGCAAATACCAAGTTAAAAGGCTGGTCAGGGTATTGGCGTGTTAGCCAAATATTTAATTCATTTTGTCGTTGCATGGTCTTTTTTCAAGTAAAATAAGCGTTATTTTTTAATCGCCAAAGTCACGAAAAGGTGAGTATTTTGTCTGGAACGTTTTCTTTAAAACCCATTTGTGCTGCACTCATCGCTTTTGGCTTTTCGGGTAGCCTATTGGCTGCGCCATTGTCATTAGGCTCTAGTAATGAAGTGGTCTGCGCGGCGCCGGATGCGACTTTTGTTACGCCGGTGGTTGGCAGTGCGCAAAAACAGCGCGAACCCGAAACCACTTATGTGGAAGCAGATCAATTAAATGGTCAAATCCAAAATCAAGTACATGCCTCTGGGCAAGTGATTATTGAACGAAATGACCAAACAATCAATGCCAATGATGTGCTTTATAATCAAGCAACAGATGAGGCGAAGGTCAAAGGGCATTTTGTTCTGAACCAAAATGACTCCAATGTTGAAGGCGACGATTTACAATACCAAATGGGTAAGCAGCAAGGCACGGCAGTCGATGCTAAGTTTGAAACCCAAACGGAAAAACAACGTTTACAAGGCATTGGTGATACTGTTGAGCTAAAAGGCAAAAACCGCTATCAGCTTACGCAAACCAAGTTCAATACCTGTCAACCAGGCGATGCGAGTTGGTATATTCGTGCCAAAACCGTTGATGCAGATTTTAATAACAATATTGGTGTGGCAAAAAGTGCCACACTGGTATTCAAAGATGTGCCTATTTTTTATTCGCCATGGATGGACTTTCCTCTTAATGGCAATCGCAAAAGTGGTTTCTTAACCCCAACATTAAAAGCAGGCTCAAATGGCTTTGAGGCAATTACGCCATATTATTTTAATTTGGCACCGAACTATGATGCCACGTTAGCACCCCATTTGATGACTGGCCGAGGCATGGCCATTGGCGGTGATGTGCGCTATTTAGAGCCCAATTATCGTGGTGAAATATCGGGTGAGTATTTGGCCAAAGACAAAAAGAGCGACCAAAATAACCGCTATACCGTCTCAGCAAAACACCAACAACAGTTGGCAGATAATGTGTATTTTGGTTTGGATTATAACCAAGTCTCGGACAGAAATTACATTCGTGATTTTGGCTCACGTGAAGAGTTAGCAGATGGCTCGCATCTAAACCGTGAAGCTTGGCTGTCACACAGCACAAATGTAGCAGGTGCAGCATTGACCACGCGCATTATTGCGCAAAAATACCAAACCATTCAAAATGACAATGACAGTATTGATGTGCCATACCAGTTAATGCCTCGAGTAGAAAGCACTTGGCAAAAACGCTATGGCAATGCGCGTGTTAATTTAATGGGACAATACACTCGCTTTGCCAATCCCATTAAGCAAGAAGGGCAGCGTTTTGTATTTCATCCAAATGTAAAATGGGACTGGAGTAATGAGTGGGGTTTTGTTCGACCACAAGTCGGTGTTCATGCCTCCTATTACAATCTGGATGAATTTAAAAACCATCAATCAAGAAGCATCAATCGTGTTTTGCCCATGTTCAGCTTGGATTCGGGATTGGTGTTCGAGCGTGATACTCAGTGGATCAGTGATGATATGGTTCAAACATTAGAGCCACGCTTATTTTATACTTATATCCCTTCAAAAGACCAAAGTGATATTCCAAACTTTGATACTTCTGAAAACAGTTTTACATTTAGCCAGTTGTTCCGCCAAAACCGCTTTTCAGGACAAGATCGCATCAATGCTGCGAACAATATTTCAGCGACCATCAGTACGCGTTTTATTGAGAAAAGCACTGGTTTAGAGCGTTTTAGTGCTGGTTTTGGTCAAAGATTGTACATTACCCGTGATGATGTGAGCTTGGATGGTAGTGTGAAAAACCGTGAGCGCGGCCGTTCAGACTTTTTGGCATTTGCTGGTGGTGATATCACCAAGAGCATCCGTTTCAATACCGATTTTCATTACAATCAAGATTTAGAAACAACAGAATCGCTTAGTGCCTCTGTGCGCTATCAGCCGGAAGCTGGTAAAACAGTGAGTTTGCGTTACCGTTTAGGACGCTACGATGAGATTTATTCCAACGTATTTGGAAAGAGCCGTCAGATAGATGCTGGTGTACAATGGCCAATTAAAGACAATTATTATGTTGTGGCGCGCTATAACTACTCTATTACGGAGAGCATTGCATTGGAAAAATTATTGGGTATTGAATACCAAAGCCAGTGTGGATGCTGGAGCGCAAGCATGGTTGCACAGAATTATGTGGTGGATCGTGGCCGCACTAAAAATGCCATTTTCTTCCAATTATCATTAAAAGATTTAAGCAGTGTCGGAAATAACCCGGTTTCAGCATTAAGGCAAGCCATTCCTGGATACAGTAATATGAGTGAGGTTACTAAAAAATGACGTTAAAGAAATTGTGTACCATCAGTGCTTTGGCTTTAAGCATGCAAATGGCTTTTGCTGCCCCTGTGCAGTTTGTTGATCGCATTGTGGCAGTGGCAGAGAACGAAGTCATTACCATGAATGAATTTCAAATGGCAGTGGCACAAGCAAAACAACAATCCCCTAAAGGCCAAGCGCCTACAGATCAAGAAGTCTTAAGTGGCATGATTGATAAAGCCTTGCTGATGACTGTTGCACAACGCAACGGCGTTGAAGTCAGTGAGGTTGAAATTGATGCTTCGGTTGCTGATATTGCCAAGGCCAATAAAATGAGCACCGAGCAGTTGTATAAAAAAGTGAATAAAGAAAGTGGTTTTAGCAAAGCGGCTGTACGCCGTGAAATCGCCAACAATTTAATCATGAGCAAAGTGACTGAGCGTGAGGTTTTAAGCCGCGTTCAAGTGAGTGATGCTGAAATCAATAGCCTGATTGCATCTGGACAAGTTCAGCTGCCAGCAGGGCCGATTCCAAAAATCACCCAGTACGATACCAAGCATATTTTGATTTCAATTAACCAAGAAACGCCAGCACCCATGGCTTTGAAGAAAATTGAAGAAATCCAATCTCGCCTAAAAGCAGGTGAGGCCTTTGATAGTTTGGCTCGAACCTATTCACAAGATCCAGGCAGTGCCGCGCAAGGAGGCTCATTAGGATGGGTCTCTCAAGGCGTGACAGTTCCTGAATTTGAAAAAGTGATGGTGTCTTTACCAAATGGTGTGGTGAGTCAACCGGTTCGCAGTGTGTTTGGCTACCATTTAATCAAAGTGGACAGCAAACGCAATCACGAAGACAAAGCTGCATTATTGCATGAACAAGCCAAGCAAATGATTACCAATCAACGTGCAGGTAAAGTGTATCAAGACATGATGATGCAATTGCGTAAAGATGCCCATATTGAAGTGAGAATGTAATGAAAATGATTGCCATCACCTCTGGTGAGCCATCTGGTATTGGACCAGATATTTGCTTACAGATTGCCTTAACAAAACAGCCTTATCCGGTTGTGGTTTTAGGTGACATGAGGTTGTTGGCCAATCGCGCTCAAGCATTGGGTTTGGGTATTCAGTTGGTGCCATATCAGTGCGATTATCAAGTTCAAGCAAATGAGCTTTTGGTGTGGGATATTCCTGTCATTGAAGAGGTGGTTGCTGGGCAGTTGAATGTTGCAAACAGTGCTTATGTTTTGCAGCTTTTGGATGTGGCTTATGAGGGCATTCAGTCTGGCATTTTCTCCTCTATGGTCACGGCTCCAGTTCATAAAGCCGTGATTAATGATGCTGGTATTGCTTTTAGTGGCCATACTGAATATCTGGCAGATAAAAGCCAAACACCCAAAGTGGTGATGATGTTGGCTGGTGGTGGTTTGCGAGTGGCACTGGCCACCACACATATGGCATTGCATCAGGTTTCTAGTAGCATTACCAAGCCACTTTTGCGGGAAGTTTTGCAGATTTTGCATGATGATTTGCAATGTAAATTCAAATTGGATAACCCTAGGATTTTGGTTGCAGGTTTGAACCCACATGCAGGCGAAGGCGGGCACATGGGCTGTGAAGAAATCGATACCATCACCCCAGTGTTGCTAGAATGCCAACAAAAAGGCTGGAATGTGGGCGGACCTTATCCTGCAGATACCTTATTTCAGCCATTTATGTTAAAAGATGCTGACGCCGTTTTGGCAATGTATCACGATCAAGGTTTGCCGGTTTTAAAGTATGCAAGCTTTGGGCAAGGCGTTAATATTACTTTGGGTTTGCCATTTGTACGCACCTCTGTTGATCATGGTACGGCATTGGATTTGGCTGCAAGTGGTCAGGCAGATGCGGGCAGCTTAATGGCTGCCATTAAAGAAGCTTACCAATTACAACCAGATAGCAATTAATCTTTTTGTGTTTTTAGATTGATCGCACAACTGGTTTTCTATTAACATAAACATACATTACTGTTTGTAACTGTTTGTAAATATTTTGAGTAAAGCATGACAACTGCTTTTGTAGAATTTCAAGATGTTAATTTTGCTTATGATGAAAATCGCCCCCTTTTAAAAAACATCAGTTTTAAGATTGAGCAAGGCAATTTTGCTGCAATTATGGGTGGTTCTGGCAGTGGTAAAACCACGTTATTGCGACTGATTACTCGCCAGATTGAACCAACCAGTGGCAAAATTTTGATTCATGGACAAGATTTGAACACGTTTGGTGCTGAGCAGATGTACCAGCACCGCCGCCGCATGGGTGTTTTGTTTCAATTTGGTGCTTTGTTTACAGATTTGTCTGTCTTTGACAACATTGCCTTTCCAATGCGAGAGCACACCAAGCTTCCTGAAGCACTGATTCAAGATTTGGTGACGTTAAAGCTTAATGCTGTTGGCTTGCGAGGCATTGGTAACTTAATGCCATCAGAGCTTTCTGGTGGTATGGCAAGGCGTGTGGCTTTGGCTAGAACCATTGCGCTTGATCCAGATTTAATGATGTATGACGAGCCATTTACGGGTTTGGATCCGATATCATTGGGCGTGATTGCTCACTTGATCTCACGCGTGAATCATGCGCTAGGTGCGACAAGCATCATGGTGACCCATGATATTCAGCGTTCATTGGAAATCGTGAATCAGGTAATATTTTTGGCGCATGGTGAAGTGATTTTTTCAGGCAGCCCAAAACAAATGCAAGAACTGGATTCTCCTTGGGTTAGTCAGTTTATTAAGGGCTCACCCATTGGGCCAGTTGAATACCGTTATCCTGTTACGAGTAGCTTACAGGCAGACTTAATGGCAGGTAGATGATGAATTTTGTACAAAATTTAGGTGCAAAAACACTGAGTATGTTGACCAGCTTAGGTGCGATTTCTTTGTTCTTTTTGAACATTTTGGCGCACTCTGCAACTGCGTTTACACGTCCCCGATTAACTTTGCGCCAGATGTATTTTTCTGGCGTATTGTCGATTGTGATTATTGCCGTTTCAGGTTTATTTGTGGGCATGGTTTTGGGCTTGCAAGGGTATACGCAATTGGTGAAGTTTAAGGCTGCGGATGCTTTGGGGTTTATGGTAGCGGCAGGGCTTTTGCGCGAATTAGGCCCCGTATTGGCTGCGATTTTATTTGCCAGCAGTGCCGGTGGTGCAATGACCAGTGAAATTGGCTTGATGAAAACCACCGAGCAATTGGATGCCATGAGTGTGATGGCGATTGATCCGGTTTCGCGCGTGGTAGCCCCTCGGTTTTGGGCGGGTATTTTGTCGATGCCATTGTTGGCCGCTATTTTTAGCACTTGCGGTATTTTTGGCGCATATGCAATTGGCGTTTGGCATTTGGGGTTAGACAGTGGAATTTTTTGGTCACAAATGCAAAGCAATATTGATTGGAAGTATGATGTTGTCAATGGTGTCATTAAGTCCATTGTTTTTGGTGTCGCAGTTACTTTGATTGCGTTATACCAAGGCTTTTCATGTCGAGCAACGCCAGAAGGCATCCTCAGAGCAACCACAAAAACAGTGGTTGCCAGTGCTTTGGTGGTTTTGGCTTTAGACTTTATTTTAACTGCTTTTATGTTTGTTGAGTAAAACCATGAAACAACGAGTTCTAGAATTGTGGGTTGGCTTTTTTGTATTAATTGGTGTGATTGCCTTGGTCTTTTTGGCATTTAACGTGGCTGCAGGCAGCCTTAGCACGTCACCCAAAAATAGCTATACTTTGAATGCTTCTTTCAGTGATATTGGTGGCTTGAAAGTCAAGGCGCCCGTGAAGGCTGCAGGTGTTTTGGTTGGACGGGTTAGCAATATTCAGCTAGACCCTAAAACCTACCAAGCGCATGTGAGTATTCAGATGGATGGACAATATGAATTCAGTGATGATGTGGCTGCTGAAATTCTAACTTCAGGTCTATTGGGCGAACAGTATATTGGTTTGCAACAAGGTGGCGATGAAGCTGTATTGCAAAATGGAGATACCATCAGCGTGACCAGTTCTGCTTTGGTATTGGAACAACTTATTGGTAAATTCATGACTGGTTTCGCAGAAAAAAACAGCGATTAATGAATTGCATCAATTAAACGATATCAAGTATCAAGTATCAAGGTATAAGGAACAAAATGATGAAAAAATTTTCAATGACCAGTGCGCTTAGCATTGCCGCTTTAAGCATTAGTATGGCTTTTGCTGCACCAGCAGATGCCGTTAACCAAGTCAAACAAAATGCCTCTCAAGTATTGAGCATTTTGAAAAAAGACACGGGTGGTAACAGTAACCAAGTTCGTTCAGAAGCCGAGCGCTACGCTATTCCCTATTTTGACTTTGAGCGCATGACGGCTTTGGCAGTTGGTGCACCTTGGCGTGGCGCAACGCCAGTACAAAAAACAGCATTAACCAAAGAGTTTCAAACGCTGTTGATTCGCACCTATTCTGGTACGATGTTGAAGTTCAAAAATGCCAATGTTGTCGTTCGTGATCAACCGATTGTTTCTAAAAATGGCCGTGAAATTACGGTAAAAACAGAGGTGAGCACAGGTTCTGGTAAGCCCGTAAAAATGGATTACACCATGTACCAAAGTGGTAACAAATACCGTGTTTACAATGTGTCTGTTGAAGGTGCGAGTTTGGTAACGGTATACCGCAATCAGTTTGGTGAAACGATTCGCAAAAAAGGCATTGATGGATTGGTTGCTGAACTTAAAGTTAAAAACGGCAGTAAATAATGATGCATATTCATTGCCATGAGCGCACCATGAACTTGTCTGGCGACGTGACAGTTAACGACATTACTGGCGCGTTATTTAAACAGTTTGTACATTCACTCAATACCAATCATGTGGATCAGATTGATTTGTCTGGTGTACAACGTGCAGACTCAGCTTGCGTGTCTTTGTTAATCACGGCCATGCGCAATGAAAAAAATGCGACCATTGCATTGAAAAACATTCCAAGTGCAGTGGTTGCATTACTTGATTTATATGAATTGGACGATTGGATACGATAACCATGAAATTAAAAATTTGTTTGGTTTGTACGGCATTGGCATTGTCTAATGTTGCTTTTGCACAAGCAGAAAATAGTGCACAAGACAATGCATTGATGCTAAACAGTGCATCGCAAACCAGTATGGATAATGGTGTATCGAACCATGAGAATCGAACCATTTTAAATTATGATCCGTATGCTCCATATAACCGTTGGATGGATGGTGTTAATGATACCGTCGATCGCAACGTGATTGTGCCTGTGGCACGAGGTTACCGCAAAGCTGTACCTGGTGTTGTGCGTGCAGGTGCTCGTAACTTCTTTAACAACTTGCGCGATGTGTGGAGCTTTGGCAGCAATGTCTTGCGCTTGGATGTGAAGCGCGCCAGTGAAGATTTGGTGCGTGTCGGTTTGAATACCACGTTTGGTTTGGGTGGTTTAATTGATATCGCCAGTGAAGCTCAAATGCCAAACAACAAAAATGGTTTGGGTGATACATTTGCTTCTTGGGGCTGGAAAAACAGTCATTATTTTGTGATGCCATTAATTGGGCCTTCGACCGTTCGTGATGGCGTGGCCACATCACTGGCATTGGCTTACTCTGTGGACCGATTGATTATCCATGACCGTGTGTATCAATATGCTTCACCCATTGTGTTTGGTATTGATCTGCGTGAGTCGGTATTGGATTTAACGGACAGCCTAGAGATGGCAGCCATGGATCCTTATTCGTATAAGCGTGATGTGTTCATGAATATTCGAGCCAAACAAATTGGTTTGGATATTCCGCAAGCCGATGATGTGGATATTGATGACTTGGTTGACGAAGGCTCTAGTGTGGTTGCACCTGCTGATGCGACGGTAGAGACTCTGGAGTCAGTCGAAGAAGTGGCAACGATGGATGCAGCACATGCAGCAATGGTGGCCAATAGTCTGGACAGTGCAGTTCCTTCTGCCTTGATGGAAAATTTAAGTGCCCATGTTGTGATTGCAGGCAATGCCCATGAGGGTACGTTGTGGGCAAGTAATCAATAAAATAGGCTGAATCAAAAGGCATTTTTTGTTATGATGTTGATGGGTTTGTTTAGCACTTAATCGAATGCTTGAAAAAGGAGTTTTGGGTATGTATGAAGTCAATCGCAGTGTGTTTATGTTGGTTCCTCAAGAGCCATTTTGGATGTGGCTAAATGAGTTACCTGAAATCGAGTTGGGTGATATTATTTTAGAAGATTTGCAGTTAGATGCAAATGCTTACCTAACCAGTCCTTGTGAAGCTTTGGATGACGTGTGGGCTGAAGTCGATTCACGTTTGGCTGAACTATTCAGTGCAGAATTAGCTGACTGGTGTGAAGATCGCAGTTTTTGGCCTGATTTAGAAGCTGAGATTTTTTATGAATGGTTTGATATTCGTTTTTCAACCATCGTGACGGATTTGTCTCGTGAAGAACTGATTCGTGAGCCATTTGAAATTATTGAGTAAACGCAGTGATTTAATGTGATGATACAAGGATAAGATTGATGGCACATTTGACGTTTTTAAAAGTTCGTGGTTATCACTTGGACTTGTATCAGCATGTGAACAATGCTCGGTATTTGGAATTTTTAGAAGAAGCGCGTTGGCAGTATTTTGACGATGCTGATCTGATGAAGACTTTTTTAAGTTCAGGTTTGGGTTTGGCTGTGGTGAATGTGAACATTAATTATCGCCGTGGAGCGGTGATGAATGATGAGCTGCAAATTGCCACCAAATTTGTCAGCTTGACACCAAGAAGTGCATTAATCAAACAAACCATTACTTTAAAAGGCACTGATAAGATTGTTGCCGATGCGGACATCACATTTGTTGTGGTTGATCCTAAATTAAATAAAGCAGTGAGCTTAGAAGGCCCTTTAGAAGCCGTCTTAAAAGACCTCATAGAGGCAGGTGAGTAATTCATGAAAAAGAAGGCGTTATTTGCCATCATTTTGGTCGCATTGATTGCGTTGGTGGTGGTGTCATTTCAATCACAAAAGCAGCCGGCATTTGCTTTTAGTTTATCGGATTTGAATGGCAAAGCCATTAGCCAAGAAGACTTAAAAGGCAAAGTGACTTTGATTAACTTTTGGTATCCTTCATGCCCAGGTTGCATTAAAGAAATGCCTCTTTTGATTGAAACCCAGAAGAAATTTGATAATACAGATTACCAAACATTTGCCATTTCCATGAATTACAATTCTTTGGAAGAGGTTGAAAACTATGTTGAGCAATATGGTTTACCGTTCACGGTAATGTACGACAAAGACAACGCTGTGTCTGATTTGTATGGTGTGAAATTGGCACCGAACTCGTTTATTGTCGACAAACAAGGCAATGTGATTAAGTCATATTTGGGCGAGCCCAATTGGCAAGAATTACACAAACTGATCCAATCTGAATTGGAAAAATAAGTAAGATTTTTCAATAAAAAGCGCTCCGATGGGCGCTTTTTATTATTTTCAAATAAACGGCTTTATTGTCAGTGAGCCTAGGCAATAAAACGATTATAATCATGTATAAATTTATTAGTGTTGGAAATTTCATGACTGAGCAAACTCGTAAGATTTTAGTAACAAGTGCACTTCCTTATGCCAATGGCAGCATTCATTTGGGTCATATGGTGGAGCATATTCAAACCGATATTTGGGTACGCTTTCAAAAAATGCGTGGCCATGAATGTTATTATGTGTGTGCGGATGATACGCATGGCACACCAGTGATGTTGGCAGCGCAAAAAAAAGGCATGACACCAGAAGCCATGATTGATGCGGTTCAAAAAGAACACATGGCCGATTTTGCTGGTTTCAATATTGGCTACGACAATTATTACACCACGCATTCAAAAGAAAACTTACAGTTTGCCCAAGAGATTTACACCCAATTAAAAGCCAATGACAAAATCACCACGCGTGTGATTAATCAATTGTTCGACCCAGAAAAAGAAATGTTCTTGCCAGATCGTTTTGTTAAAGGCGAGTGCCCTAAATGCCACGCCAAAGACCAATATGGCGATAACTGTGAAGTGTGTGGTGCAACGTACAGCCCAACTGAGATGATTAACCCCGTGTCTACTGTTTCAGGTGCAACACCTGTGATGAAAGAAAGTGAACATTACTTCTTCCGTTTGAGTGAATGCGGTGACTTCTTAGAAGATTGGGTCAATGGCAGCACCACATTGGCCGATGGCTCAGTGCAAGAGCATTTGCAAAGCCAAGCGCGCAATAAAATGAAAGAGTGGGTTGAAGGCGGCTTGCAAGATTGGGATATTTCCCGCGATGCGCCTTATTTTGGTTTTGAAATTCCAGATGCACCAGGCAAGTATTTTTATGTTTGGTTGGACGCGCCAATCGGTTACATGGCTTCATTTAAAAACCTATGTGATCGCATTGGCATCGATTTTGATGAGTATTTCAAAGCCGATAGCAGCACGGAAATGTACCATTTTGTTGGCAAAGATATTTTGTATTTCCATTCTTTGTTCTGGCCTGCGACTTTGAAATTTGCGGGTTTGCGCACACCAACAGCCGTTTTTGCGCATGGTTTCTTAACCGTTGATGGCCAAAAAATGTCTAAATCACGTGGCACGTTTATCACGGCTCGTTCTTACTTGGATGTGGGTTTGAATCCAGAGTGGATGCGTTACTACATTGCTGCGAAACTAAACAGCCGCATTGAAGACATTGATTTGAACTTACAAGACTTCATAACCCGTGTGAACAGCGATTTGGTGGGCAAATATGTGAATATTGCTGCCCGTGCAGCTGGTTTTATCCAAAAACGTTTTGATGGCAAACTATTAAACGTTGCTAACAGCAAACTGTTACAAGGTTTACAAAGCAAAGCCGATGCCATTGCCAAAGATTACGATGAGCGTGATTATGGTAAGGCACTGCGTGAAGTCATGGCTTTGGCGGATGGCGTGAATGAATATGTGGATGCCAATAAACCTTGGGAGTTGGCAAAACAAGAAGGACAAGAAGCGCGCTTGCATGAAGTGTGCAGTGAACTGATCAATGCGTTTAAAGTGTTGAGCGTTTACTTGGCGCCGGTTTTACCTGAAGTGGCAAACAAAGTCGCTGCTTTCTTAAACATTGATGCGCTGACTTGGGCAGATGCCAAAACCACATTGGGTGAGCATAGCATTAACAAATACGAGCACATGATGCAACGCATTGAACCGACAAAAGTCGATGAATTGATTGAGAAAAACAAAGAAAGCATTGCTGCCAATCAAGCCTTAGAAGAAAAAGCGGCCAAAGCGGCTAATTTTGAGCCTGTGGCACCTGAGTGTAGCTTTGACGACTTTATGAAAATCGACTTGCGTGTGGCCAAAGTCTTGAACTGCGAAAAAGTAGAAGGCAGTAGTAAGCTTTTGAAATTCCGCTTAGACGTTGGTTTTGAAGAGCGTACAATTTTCTCTGGTATCGCTGCAAGCTACCCAGAACCTGAAAAATTAATCGGTCGTATGGTGATTTGTGTGGCGAACTTTGCACCGCGCAAAATGGCCAAATTCGGTATGTCTGAAGGCATGATTACATCGGCGGCAGGCGAGAGCCAATTGTTCTTGCTAGACGTTGATACAGGTGCAACACCAGGCATGAAAGTGGGCTAAACCTCCATCGATGTTGTGAATAAAGGCAGCCTGAAGTTTTCAGGCTGCCTTTGTTTTGGATGACAGGTTCACTTTCCTTGCCAAACGGGTGTACGCTTTTCGATAAACGCATCTATTCCTTCTTTGGCATCAAGAGTCATGACATTGTGTGCCATCACATTGACTGCTTCGGTATAAGCGTCGGCCATGCTTAATTCAAGTTGTTGGTAAAACAGGCCTTTGCCATATCGAATGGCCAAAGGTGCTTTACTGGCAATTTTTTGTGCCAAATCCAATGTTTTTTCTTGTAAATCTGAATGGGGCACGGCATGGTTAATCAAGCCCATTTGCTCGGCTGTTTTGGCATCGATAAACTCTCCTGTGCTCATGATTTCAAAAGCCTTTTTGCGTCCCACATTGCGAGACAATGCCACGGTTGGCGTGGCGCAAAATAAACCAACATTAATGCCAGACAAAGCAAAACTGGCATCATGACTGGCCATGGCCAAATCACACATGGCCACCAATTGACAGCCTGCTGCGGTGGCAATGCCTTGTACTTGGGCAATAATGGGCTGAGGCAGTTGGATTAACTTCATCATCAACTGGCTGCACAAGGCAAACAGGTTTTTTTGCAGCTCAAAAGTATGGTTGGCACGCATCTCTTTCAGGTGATGGCCGGCACAAAAAGCCTTTCCTGCAGCCGCCAAAATCACCACGCGAATGGTGTCATCTTGTAAGATAGCGTCCAATTCGTGCATGAGGGCAAGAATCATCTTTTCAGACAGGGCATTGAACTGTTGTGGTCGATTTAACGTTAAGGTTGTAATGTGCTCATGGGTGTGGCTTAGCACATAAGGGCTATTGTCTATCATGTTTTCTCCTAAATAAACCATTGTCTTTTTGGGTATGCTAACAGACTATTGCGATGGTTTGGCAGGAACTTGAAAAGCAAAAGCGTGGTGCTGTTGTCAATATGGTAAAATAGCGATGATTGCTAGGAAAGTTGCGGATACTGTTTTATCATGAAATGTATAAAATAAAGGAGATGCGGCATGACACCGAATGATAATAATCCTTTTGCACTGTGGCAGCAGTTTTGGCAAAGCTCAAATCCACAAATGGCGGCTTTTATGCCACCAATGACGCTAGAAGAAGTGCAAAAGAAAATCACTGAATTGCAAAGTGTTGAGATCTGGTTGAATTTCAATTTGCAAGCTGTCCAAACGCAATTGATGTTGCTTGAACAGCAAAAAGTTTTTTTTGAATCGATGCAAGAACAATCACAAGCAACACAGCCAAACGAAGACACACTTTAATTGACGATCAAATAACGGGCTTTGTGCCCGTTTTCCCATTGAGTACCCATGACCGAAGCCCAATACATTCCATTACGACTGCATACAGAATTTTCCATTGAAGATGGCATTGTGCGCATCAAAGATGCAGTGAAATTTGCCACTGCCCATCACATTCCTGCTTTAGGCATCAGTGATTTGATGAATGTATTTGCGATGGTTAAATTTTACAAAACCTGTCGCTCTAATGGCATTAAGCCCATTATTGCCATTGATGTGTTTGTTGAAAATGAAATCAAGCCTGAGCATCCGCATCGATTGATGCTGATTGCCAAAAATCACTCGGGCTATTTGCGTATTTGTGAATTGCTCACCGAAGCTTATGTGAATGATGAACGCAGCCGCATGCGTGCTCAGTTAAAAAAATCATGGTTGCGCGATGGTGACAACAGCGGTTTGATTTGTTTGTCGGGGGCACATTTGGGTGCTATTGGGCAGGCATTGCTCAATGAACAAGAGGCATTGGCCAAAGAAACAGCGTTGGAATATGCTGCTTTGTTTCCCAATCAATTTTATCTGGAATTGCAAAGGCTGCCTGAAAAGCCAGAATATGAGGTTTGCGTACAAGGCAGCCTGAAACTGGCGTTGGAATTGGATTTGCCAGTGGTTGCAACTCACCCAACACAGTTTTTGGCAGCAGATGATTTCCAAGCCCACGAGGCGCGAGTGTGCATCGCCTCGGGCTATGTATTGGCAGACAAGCGCCGCCCTCTAAACTTTGTGCCAAGCCAGTATTTTGCCACACCGGATATGATGTGTGAGCGCTTTAAAGATATTCCAGAAGCGTTACTTAATACCACTGAGATTGCCAAGCGCTGTAACTTGAGTGTGACTTTGGGCAAAAACTATTTGCCTGATTTTCCAACACCCAATGGCATGGATTTGAATGATTATTTGGCCTATTCTTCCAATGAAGGTTTGGCTGAACGCATGGCGGTTTTGTACCCTGATGAATCAATTCGCCAAAGCAAATACCCAGAATACCAAGCGCGTTTGGATTTTGAGTTAAATACCATTATTCAGATGGGTTTTCCAGGTTACTTCTTAATCGTTGCCGATTTTATTAACTGGGCCAAAGCCAATGGCTGCCCAGTAGGGCCTGGTCGGGGTTCGGGTGCAGGTTCTTTGGTGGCGTATGCGCTGAAAATTACAGATTTGGATCCGCTGCAATATGCGCTGCTATTTGAGCGCTTCTTGAATCCTGAGCGGGTTTCCATGCCTGACTTTGATATTGACTTTTGCCAAGAAAACCGTGGCCGCGTGATTCAATATGTGCGTCAAAAATATGGTGTGGCTGCTGTGAGTCAAATTGTGACGTTTGGCACCTTGTCATCCAAAGCGGTGGTGCGTGACGTGGGTCGGGTTTTGGACTTGCCATTTTTCTTATGCGATCGTTTATCCAAACTGATTCCAGTTGAAACCAACAAACCATTAAGCTTGGCCAAAGCCATGGAAGCTGAACCGCAAATCAATGAGTTGCTGGTGGCCGAAGAAGCAGAAGAATTAATGGTTTTGGCACAAAAGCTAGAAGACTTAACCCGTGGTTTGGGTATGCATGCGGGTGGTGTGTTGATTGCACCGGGCAAGCTAACGGACTTTTGTCCTGTGTACCAAGCCAGCGCTGAAGATGCCTCTCCCGTATCCATGTTCGACAAAGATGACGTGGAACAAATTGGGTTGGTGAAGTTTGACTTTTTGGGGCTTCGTAACTTAACCATTATTGAATTGGCACAAAAATACATTGCTGAGGTAAATCAAGAGCATGTCAATGTCGAACACATTCCATTGGATGATGCTTTGGCATACAAGGTTTTCTCTAGCGGCAATACCACTGCGGTATTCCAGTTTGAGTCTGCTGGCATGAAACGCATGTTGGTTGAAGCCAAACCAACGCAGTTTGAGGAGATTATTGCGTTCGTGGCCTTGTATCGTCCAGGACCAATGGATTTGATCCCTGACTTTACGCGACGCATGCATGGTGAAAAATTTGAATACTTACATCCATTGCTTGAAGAAGTTTTGCGCCCAACCTATGGTGTGATGGTATACCAAGAACAGGTGATGCAAGCTGCACAGGTTTGTGGCGGTTACTCACTAGGCGGTGCCGACTTGTTGCGCCGTGCCATGGGTAAGAAAAAACTCGAAGAGATGGTCCAGCAACGTGCGACGTTTGTGGCCGGTGCTGCGACCAAAGACATTGATGCAGCCAAAGCCAATGAAATTTTTGATTACATGGAAAAATTTGCGGGCTACGGTTTTAATAAATCGCATGCTGCCGCATATGCTTTGGTTGCCTACCAAACGGCTTGGTTAAAAGCGCATTATCCTGCTGAATTTATGGCCGCGACTATGTCTAGTGAACTGGACAATACCGACCAATTAAAAGTCTTTTTTGATGATGCTCGTGACAATGGCATCGACTTTTTACCGCCATCCGTCAACCATTCTTTTTACCGCTTTAAGCCTCAAGCTGGCAAGAAAATTCGCTATGCTTTGGGTGCGATAAAAGGCACAGGTGAAGCGGCGGTTAATGCCATTGTGGCTGCCCGTGAAGCGGGAGGTGACTTCACCAGCTTGATTGATTTTTGTGAGCGAGTAGGCAAGCAATATTTGAACAAACGCACCATTGAGGCATTGATTCGCGCTGGTGCTTTTGATGAATTAGAGCCAAATCGCGCCATGTTATTGGGTAATGTGGGCTTGGCTGTGGACAATGCCGAGCAAAAATTGGCCAATGCCAACCAAGGTGGTTTGTTTGACTTTGATGATACTGCGATTGAACCATTGCAAATGGTAGAGGTGCTGGCTTGGGGTGAGTCTGAAAAGCTCAAAGAAGAAAAACAAGCGATGGGGTTTTATTATTCAGGGCATCCTTTTGCGCCCTACGCCAAAGAAGTGAGAAGTTTTGCCAAAAAACCATTGGATTCTTTGGCAGCCGCCGATCATACGCAGTGGGTTGCTGGTTTCGTGACCAGCATTCGAACGATTATGGGGCGCCGTGGCAAAATGGCGATTGTCTTATTGGAAGATGAAACCGCCAAAGTAGAAGTGGTGGTGGCAGGCAAGGTATATGCTGAATTAGCACACTTATTAAAAGCCGACCAAGTTTTGTTGTTTGATGCCAAAGTGGCCAAAGACGAATATGGCGGAGGTTCAGGTGTGCGTGTGAGTGTGAACAGCATTTATACTTTAGCGCAAGCGCGAGAGACGTTTACCAGAAGCTTAAGTTTGACGCTGACGCACCAACATGATGTTGCGGCATTGGCCAATGTATTAAGCCAATACCAAGAAGGGCAGCGTGTGCCTGTGCAATTGCATTATATCGGGCCAGAAGTCAAAGCAAGCATGAGGTTGCCTGCGAAGTGGCAAGTGAATGTTGCTGAGGCTTTATTGTTGGATTTAGAAGGTTTATTGCACAGCAATAATGTGCAATTGAACTGGTAATATTTTCAAGTAAAAAAAGAGGCAGCCTGATATGTTCAGGCTGCCTCTTTTAATGTTCATGATTGGATTAAGGGCATTTCAAACCAATTTCGGTAATGGTATTGCCATCGAGTGCTTTGACCGTGAGGTAAAAATCATCCAAGGTGATTTTATCGCCCTCAGAAGGTGGTGAATCTAAACGTTTCTTAATCAATTGTGCCGCAGTTAACTGCTGTTCATGTTCAGGTAAAGCAATGCCGTAAATCATTGATAAATCTGCCATTGAGCTGTCTGGGCTGATATTGAACTCACCAAAGAAGCTGGCTTGAACGCTCATGTTAGCACCTGAGTTATCAAAAATAATGGCCAAATTGGCAATGAATTTTTCAGGCACAGAATACCAAACATGGTCTTGTGCTTGTAGCTTGGTTTGCTCTCGAATGGGAACCAATTGTCCATCACGAATGAGTGCAAAGCAGCGAATGTTTAATGCATCCAAATGGTTGCCGATCAAATCAGGATGAGCACCACAGGCTTCAGAGCCTTTGTCAACACAATATTCATGCAGTGGCACAACGGCTTTGTCGCCGACCCAGATTTCGCGAGTGTCAATGGGCTCTGGTTTGGGTGGTAGGCTGACTTTGAATAATTTTGCCATGGGTGCAATGCTCGCACCTTGTACCAAAAGAGAAATCAGAACAATGGTAAAACAAATATCAAACAATAGGCGGGATCCTTCAACGCCCATCATCACCGGTAAAATCGCCAAGGTTACTGGAACTGCACCACGCAAGCCAACCCAGCTGATAAATGCCATTTCATTTTTGGGAAATTTAAACCATTTTAATGTGCTGTACACCGCGATAGGCCGTGCCACCAAAATCAACACCACTGCAATCCAAATGGCGTCAGTCAAATTAAACAGCAAGCGTTCAGGTGTCACCAATAAGCCCAATATCAAGAACATACCAGCCTGCGCTAGCCAAGCCAGACCATCCATGACACGCAAGACATGTTCGGTGGCATAACTTTTTCGGTTGCCAACCATAATACCAGCCAGATAGACCGCTAAAAATCCACTGCCATCGACCAAATTGGTGGCAGCAAAAGTTAACAGGCCGCCTGAAACAATGAGTAGGGCATATAAGCCTTCTGCCAAATTCACTTTGGCAACCAAGCGCGCCAGAATCCAACCACCGACAAAACCGATCACCAAACCGAAACCAATTTGTTGTACCAGCATGAGAAAGAAGCTGCCAATGGAAGCTTGTTCTGGGTTCAGATTTAAGGCAATTAAGGCCATCACCAATAAAATGGCCATGGGGTCATTCGCGCCAGATTCGATTTCAAGCGTGGATTGAACGCGGTTGTGAAGGCGAACTCCACTGTTTCGTAACAAACTGAATACGGCTGCAGCATCTGTTGAGCCAACGATGGCAGCCATTAAAAAGCCCATTTTCCAGCTAATATCAAGCAAATAGGTGACAAAAATACCCAAAATGGCCACCGTGGCAATCACGCCCCAAGAGGCCAATACAGTAGCCGGTTTTAAGGCAACCCGGAAGCTGGAGGTTTTTGTTCTCAAACCACCGTCTAGCAAAATAATGGCCAAGGCCAATTGGCTGATTAATGTGGCGGAAAAGAAGTTATTAAAATGAATACCACCCGGGCCGTTTTCACCAGCTAACATGCCGACAAACAAAAACATCAGCAACAATGGCAATCCTAAGCGTGCGGACAAAGTGGATGCCAACACGCTAATGAATAATAATATGCCCATGAGCAAAAATAGGGTGTTAATACCGTCCATGCCAGTTGTTAACTTTCATTAAATGTTATGTGAATAATTGTATGCGTTGAATCATGCTCGTAAATCTTAACATGAATTGTGGTGTGCACTGAGCCTATTGCCAACTCAGGTATGGATTGTGATGTATTGCAAATGAAAAAGCCTCAACATCGGTTGAGGCTTGTAGTAGGACATAGGTAAAATTATTTGATTTGGCTACCAATCAAGCCACCCAAAGCAGCACCACCCAATGTTGAACCTGTATCGCCACCGATAACATTACCAGCAACACCACCGACAGCAGCACCAATGGCAGCATTCTCTTGTTTTTTAGAAAGGTTAGCACAGCCAAATAAAGAAACAGTTAAAGCAGCTAAAGCAAGATATTTTGCAACAGATTTCATGGGGTTTCTCCAGTAAGGACACTGATAAAGTAATAAAATTTATCTGTAAAATATCTCAAAGTATAGCGCAGTAAACTGTATTTTTATGTAAAGCCCGTGCTAATTTAATGCAACACTAAAAAGTATCTTATTGTCCTGCAGGCTCTGTAACAAAGCCAATTTTACTTAAGCCAGATTCCTGTGCCGCTTCAAGTGCTTGTGCAACAAATTTGTAAGGTACGGCTTCATCTGAGGCAATGGCAATAACCGTGTCAGCATCTTTTTTGGCTGTCTTGGTCAATTCAACGGTCAAATTGGCCAAAGAATATTCGGTTTCGCCGATGTAGTATTTGCCATCTGATGAAATCGACAAACGCATGGGTTGGCTCGGCTCATTTTGTACCACTTCTGAGTTGGATTGAGGCAATTGCAATGGAATCGAATGCGTTAGTACTGGCATGGTCACCATAAATACAATCAACAACACCAACATCACATCCACCAATGGTGTGACGTTGATTTCTGCCATGGGCGCATCATCTTGATCGCCAAAAGAACCAAAAGACATGATTTACTCCTGATTGTTAACAGGGTTGTTTAACAATTGTGCATGCAAGTCGTGCGCATAAGCATCTAAATCTTGGCGCATGGTTTTATTCAAACGAACCAATGCGTTGTAAGCCAATACTGCAGGGATGGCCACAAATAAACCCGCTGCCGTTGCCACCAAAGCTTCACCAATAGGCTCTGCCACGGCAGCAATGGTAACCATGCCAGCTGTACTGATGTTCAATAGCGCATGGTAAATACCCCATACTGTGCCAAATAAACCAATGAAAGGTGCTGTTGCGCCAATGGATGCCAATGATGTTAAACCACTGTCAAATGGGCGCATGGCTTGGTCCATGGCTTTGCGAATGTGGCGAATCAAATACTCATTGCGAGGCACGGCAGCAGCCAAGGTTTTGCCTTTGGCGCTGTCGTAATTTTGATTGGCAGCAATGGCCTCTTCGGTCATGGTGGTAATCGGAGATTGAATGCTTTCAATGCGCTGAGTGGCTTCTTGGAAGCTGGTGGCATCCCAAAATGCATGTTGTGCCAATTTGTTGGCTTTTTTGGCTTTCATCACCGTATAAGTACGAATAATTAAGACACACCAAGACAGAATACTCATCAAAACCAATACCACGAAAACACCGATTAAAACGGGATCACCTTGTTTGAATACGAGACCTAAATTCATAATTTTCTACCAATAAATGTAATGTTAATTTTAAGTTAGCTGTTTGTTACTGTCGATTACGACTTAATGTTAAAGACAATATTTGTTGTGTATCGGGTCGGAGCAGGTTTGCCATCTACCGTCTTGGGTCGAACTTTGGCGCTTTGTACTGCTTGTTTGGCCGCCCGATTCAATGCATTGCTTCTGGCTCGAGATGTAATCTGAACATCAGTAATGCTGCCATTGGCCTGAACCATAAATGACACACCGACTGTTCCTTCGTCACCATTTTCTAATGCTTGCGCAGGGTATTTGCCTGCAATAGAAACGGAGCCACCTGAAACCACACTGGGTGTACCACTGCCGCTATTACCTGATGGTGTTGAGCTATTGTCTTTGCCGTTACCCGTTCCATTGTTATTGCCCACACCATTGTTTTGACTGGTGCTGGTATTGGGTTTGGTACTGTTGGTATCCGTTGCCTTTGTTGCGGTGGACTCTGTTGCTGTTGTTTGCTGGGCTACATCATTTACCGATTTATTGGTTTTGCTGGTTTTAATCGGTGGGTCTTTGGGCTTCTTAACAGGTTTGACAACAGTTTTTTCAACAGGCTTTTCTTTTACTACTTCCTTTTTTTGTGCTTGTTTGGGCGCGCTTTGACTTTCTTGTGCCACGGTGTTGGAGCTGATTTGTCCTGAGGATAAATCAATAAAAACCAAGGCTGCTTGGTCAGTATGGGGCTTATTTTCTTTGCTTGAGCCAAAAGTACTATAGGCCAAAATAATCGCATGTACTGCGACGACAATAGCAACAATAAGGTATTGAGTAAGGTTTTTGTATTTTATCATGATCACATGTAATATAAATGATAATTCATATCAATTGCAAGTAGAGAAGCGCGATTGTACGCTAAAAATTTACAAATGTGTGTGTTACCTTAAAAAAACTTGGTTGGTTATTGGGATCAGTCACAGCAAAATAAAGCTTGTCATTCATGAAGGGGCTGCTTAGAATCATTTTTTTGAATTGAGTATCTGGTATGGCTTGGGAGCAATGGTTGCTGTTTGTTTTTGCAACATTTTTTATTTCGGCGACCCCTGGTCCCAATATGTTGTTGGCGTTTCAGTACGGTATTAATTATGGCGTCAAAAAAACATTTTATGCTTTATTGGGTTTGAGTGCGGGTTTATTA
>JASLBZ010000109.1 GCA_030146285.1 Neisseriaceae bacterium
TTATTAAAAAAGACAAAAGATGGATAATGCTGGATTTGCAATCCTAAAATACAGCTATAGTTTGCCTATGACATACCAGATTTTGTTTGTTATGATAGAAGCAATACTATGAATACGATTAAGGACAGTCACATGAGCACAAATAAAAAATTAGAAAACCTCTGCGCTTTTCTTTCTTCTTTGGGTTACAGCGAAGAGCAAATTAATCAATTTGTTAAAGAAACCAAACCACTTGAAGAGAAAATTGAGCTAGAAGAAGATAAAGTTAAAAGTGCGATGGAAGCATTTATTATGTCAGCTAAGTTTATGTTATAAGCGTTTAGAGCATATAAAAAACAGGCAGCTTTTAGAGCTTGCCTGTTTTTTTATTGGGTCTTGATTTTGAAATCACAGTGTTTTTTAGTGGCATGATGAGTTTGGATGTGTCGCAAACGTAATGGTAATTGCAGTACACAAGCGAAATGGTCACATAATACAAACATTGTATATGTAAAATTAATTTAAGAGTCTTGAAATAAACCCTACAAGCCTTAACATATGTCATGTATTAAAATATTTTATTGAAAATAAATCAGTGATATTGAAAAGCTATTGGGTGCATCAAGATATTTAATTATTTTTTTTACTCGCTTACAGGTACACTGGGTTTTCTTACTTAAGACACACATCACTTACAAACTAAAGGAGTTTATGATGGCTGTTAACGTTAATACTGAACTTTTACCTTTCCAAGCAACTGCATTTCGTCAAGGCAAATTTGTTGACATCACTGAAGCTGATGTTAAAGGCAAATGGTCTGTTTTCTTCTTCTACCCAGCTGACTTCACTTTCGTTTGCCCTACTGAATTAGGCGACGTTGCTGATCATTATGAAGAACTACAAAAATTAGGTGTTGAAGTATTCTCAGTATCGACTGATACACACTTCACTCACAAAGCATGGCACGATTCTTCTGATACCATCGGCAAAATCCAATACTACATGGTTGGCGACCAAGCATTTAACTTGGCTAATAACTTTGGTGTATTGCGTGAAGGTCAAGGCTTAGCAGACCGTGCTACATTCATTATCGACCCACAAGGTGTGAT
The DNA here is from genome assembly GCA_030146285.1 of Neisseriaceae bacterium. Taxonomy (GTDB): domain Bacteria; phylum Pseudomonadota; class Gammaproteobacteria; order Burkholderiales; family Neisseriaceae; genus JASLFS01. The sequence goes on from JASLBZ010000109.1 coordinate 1,089, forward strand.
TCAAGCGGTTGAAGTAACAGCTGAAGGCATTGGCCGTGATGCTAGCGATTTGTTACGCAAAATTAAAGCTGCACAATATGTAGCTGCTCACCCAGGTGAAGTTTGCCCAGCTAAATGGAAAGAAGGCGAAGCAACTTTAGCGCCATCTTTAGACTTGGTTGGTAAAATTTAATCTGATTTGAAGATTAAATAAAATATGGCCTAGGTGACGATGATAGACATCTAGGCTATTTTTAAACCCTGGTGTAATTATAAGTATTTGATTTTAATATATTATTTAATATTCTTATTGAAATTTAATATCTATGTTTATGATTCAATAATCACGTATAAGGAAATTAACCATGTTGGACGCTACGCTAAAAAGCCAATTACAAGCTTACTTGGAAAAATTACAAAAACCTGTTGAGTTGATTGCTTCGCTGAATGACAGCGAAGGTTCGAACAACATGTTAGATTTATTACAACAAATTGAAGCCTTGAGCGATAAAATTACCTTAAAAGTCGATGGCATGAGTGCACGCCAACCTTCTTTTTTGATCACCAATCCAGGTGTTGATAGCGGCTTAGTCTTTGCTGGTGTGCCTTTGGGCCATGAATTCACGTCTTTGGTCTTGGCTTTATTGCAAATCGGTGGTCACCCATCGAAAGAGCCTGAAGAATTGCAAAAACGCATTCAAAATTTAAAAGGCGAGTTTCATTTTGAGACATATTATTCGATTACATGCCAAAACTGCCCCGATGTGATTCAAGCTTTAAATTTGATGGCAGTTTTAAACCCGAATATTACCCACGTTGCCATTGATGGTGCTTTGTACCAAAATGAAATTGAAGAACGTGAAATCATGGGTGTACCTGCTGTATTTTTAAATGGCGAAAACTTTGGTCAAGGTCGCATGGAATTGGCTGAAATCGTGGCGCGTATTGATGTGACGGCCGCACAAGATGCGATTGCGGCCATCAATGAAAAAGATGCTTTTGAAGTGTTGATTGTCGGCGGTGGGCCTGCAGGTGCTGCCAGCGCTGTTTATACTGCTCGTAAAGGCATTCGAACCGGTATTGTTGCCGAGCGATTTGGTGGACAAGTATTGGATACCATGGACATTGAAAACTACATTTCCATTCCAAAAACCGATGGCCCTCGCTTTGCTGCAGATTTAGAGCGCCATGTGCGTGACTATGATGTTGATATCATGAATCATCAAAAAATCAGCAAATTAACCCCAGCGGCTGAAGAAGGTGGATTGATTACAGTAGAAACCGAAAGCGGCGCTGTTTTGCAATCGAAAACCGTGATTATTTCAACAGGTGCACGTTGGAGAGCAATGAATGTTCCGGGTGAGGAAGAATACCGCAATAAAGGCGTGACATATTGCCCACATTGCGATGGCCCATTGTTCAAAGGCAAACGTGTGGCTGTAATTGGTGGTGGTAACTCGGGTGTTGAGGCAGCGATTGATTTGGCTGGTGTGGTGAGTCATGTGACTTTGTTTGAATTCGCAGACAAAATGCGTGCCGATGAAGTCTTACAGAAAAAACTCAGAAGCTTGCCCAATGTGGACATCATCTTGAATGCACAAACTACCGAAGTCACAGGAGCCAATGGCAAAGTCAGTGGTATTGATTACAAAGACCGTGTCAGTGGTGAAG
>JASLBZ010000118.1 GCA_030146285.1 Neisseriaceae bacterium
TTGCTGTGGGTGTGGATACGACTTTATTGGCCAAATCTTGCCAAACATTATTGGGTAAATTCAAAGGTCATGTAAAATCAGCTGGTAGCCCAGCGTCGGTATATTAAATGGCTTTGGATTAAAGCAACGCTATATGATTATCAAAACACACAGATACAATAACGCACTGGGTCAATGATGATAAAGTACAAAAACCACTGGTATCTACCCAGTGGTTTTTAATTGACTTGTTTAAATACGATTTGGCATGGAAAGTACAATTTTAATCAGCAAAGGTACATTTCTTATTTTGGATTTGATTGCTATGATGTTAGTTATTAAACAAGGATGCAATGAAATGATGATGCCTTAGAGGGGTATTAGTATTGCATACCATAAAAATATCAAAGAAGAATGGATGAGAAATGAGCGAAAACAATTTCCTACTAGCTGCCTTACAAGACATCTTACCTCAAATTGCTGCTAATGCAGAGTTGTGCGAACAAGAACGAAAAGTACCAGATGAAAACATTGCCTTACTAAAAAGCATTGGTTTACACAAGGCTTTTTTACCAAAAATCTATGGTGGTTATGAAATTTCATTGCCAGAGTTTTCTGATTGCATTTCTGTTTTGGCCGGTGCTTGTGGTAGTACGGCTTGGGCATTTAGTTTGTTGTGTACCCATAACCATCAATTAGCAATGTTCCCAGCAAAATTACAAGAAGAAATTTGGGCACAAAACCCTGATGCAGTTGCCAGTAGTTCAATTGCCCCTTTTAGTAAAATTGAAGAAGTGGAAGGCGGTATCCGCATTAGTGGTGAAATGGGTTGGAGTAGTGGTGTTGACCATGCAGACTGGGCAATTGTGGGTTGCAACCGCTTTAACGAAGCTGGCGAGAAAATTTACTCATTTGCTGTGTTACCAAAATCAGATTACGAGATTGTAGACAATTGGTATGCCATGGCAATGAAAGGCAGCGGCTCAAAAATCATTAGCATTAAGGATGTTTTTGTTCCAGAGCACCGTATTCAGGCTGCTAAAAATATGATGGAAGGCAAGTCAGCAGGTTTTGGCATGTATCCAGATAGCAAGGTATTCTATGCCCCATATCGTCCTTACTTTGCCAGTGGTTTTGCCGCTATTGGTTTGGGCGTAGCTGAGCGCATGTTGGTGGCATTCAAAGAAAAGACTCAAAACCGTGTACGTGCTTATACGGGTGTCAATGTGGGTACGGCAACGCCAGCGCTGATGCGCTTAGCTGAGTCAACTCATCAAGTTGCTGCGGCTCGCGCCTTTTTAGAAAAAACATTGCAAGACATCAAAGAGCATGCAGAGCGCCATGAGTATCCAAGCCCAGCATCTTTGGCTAAGTGGCGTACCAATCAAGCTTATTGTGTCAAAATGTGTATAGAAGCGGTTGACCGTTTGTTCAATGCTTCTGGTGCTTCGGTGTGGATGGAAGGTAATGAGATTCAGCGTTTATTCCGAGATATGCACATTACAGGCGCACATGCGTACACAGACTATGATGTGTGTGCGCAGATTTACGGTCGTGATTTGATGGGTCTAGAGCCTGATCCAAGTATGGTTTAAGTCATTGAAAATAATAAACCATTTATGAGGAGATGTTATGGAAGCCACATTTGATAGCCGTTCATTTCGCCGTGCTTTAGGTAATTTTGCGACGGGTGTGACCGTGATTACCGCACAAGACAGCGAAGGCAATAAAGTTGGTGTCACTGCCAACAGTTTTAATTCAGTGTCTTTAGAGCCAGCATTGATTTCTTGGTGTATTGATAAGCGTGCTACTAGCTATGCTGTATTTAATCGCGCCAGTCATTTTGCGGTGAATATTTTGGCTGCAGACCAAATTGATATTTCCAATAATTTTGCACGCCCAAAAGAAGATAAATTCCTAGGTATGTCGTATCAAGAAGGTTTAGGACAAACCTTGCTATTAGACGATGTGTCGGCTCAATTTGAATGTGAGTTGTACCAGCAAATTGATGCGGGTGATCATATTATTCTAATTGGCCATGTTTTGTCATTCAATGATTATGGTCGAGCACCATTACTATACCACCAAGGTGCATACTCAACGGTTTTACCGCATCCTAGCTTACAGAAAAAGCGCGATGAATTAGCTGAAGCGAGCATGGGTTGTCAGAATGGACAGCTGTTTCACAACATGCATTATTTATTGACCCAAGCTGTGCGCTCTTACCAAAATGAATATTATCCCAAGCAATTGGCATCGGGTTTGCGAACCAGTGAAGCCCGTATGTTATTGGTTTTGGCTGGTGGTCACACTGATTGTAAAGTAGGCATGCTCAAAGAAGTGGCTATGCCCATGCGTGAAATTGAACAAGCCATTGAGATTTTACAGCGAAAAGGTTTGGTATCAGAGCAAGATCAAAAGCTACAATTAACAGTCAAAGGGCAAGAACAAGCAGAGCAATTGTTTGATATTGCTGAAGAGCATCAAAATCAAATATTTGGAAAATATCAGCCAGATGAAGTAGCGCTATTTAAGCGCATGTTAAAAGACATGATGACATAAAATAAGGTGGTTTGGAACAAGGGTTATTCTGCTTAGAATAACCTTTTTTTATGGGGGTAGTGTTCCAAAATAAAAAACAAAAATAATGATATTGAAGGGAAGTTAAATGAATAAAACAGCAAAGCAATCCAGTATGCTGGTGTGTATTTTGGCTTGTTTGGTGGCATTTGGGCCACTGTCTATTGATATGTATTTGCCCAGCTTGCCTGCCATTGCTACCGGTTTACATGCTAGCAATAGCAGTATTAAGCAAACCATTACTGTATTTTTAATAGGCTTCAGTTTGGGGATGTTGGTTTATGGCCCATTGTCAGATCATTATGGGCGGCGAAAGTTATTATTAACAGGCATTGTTTTGTATTTACTCGCAACCATCGCATGTATTTGGGCGCAAAGCGCAGATGCTTTGCTAATCGCCCGTTTTTTACAAGCACTGGGCGGGGCGAGTGCCTCTGTATTGGCGCGTGCCATTGTTCGAGATGTGTATGATATTAAAGACGCGGCCAAGATTTTGTCATGGATGCAAATTATTACTATGGTGGCAACCATCAGTGCACCTATTCTAGGCAGTTGGTTGGTTATGTTATGGGGTTGGCGTGCCATTTTTGTTTTCTTGTTTTTGTTTGCACTGATGTGCTTGATTGTCTTTTCAAAACAAGTTCCAGAGACGTTATTGCCCGAAAAAAGATCACCATCGATTAAAGCTGTTTTTTATGCCTATTTCCAAATAGGCACCAGTAAAGAAGGCTTGGCCTATATCTTGTGCATGGGCATGGCATTTGCAGGGATGTTTGTGTACATCACGGCTTCCCCGTTTGTTTATATCAAACATTTTGGTGTCAGTGCTGAGCAATATGCATATTTGTTTGGTTTGAATATTTTTGGCATTATGCTCATGACGTTTGTTAATGCCTCAGTCGTAACCAGATTCGGACCACAGCGCATGATTCAATTTGGTGCCAGTATTTTGTTATTGGCATCTTTGGCTTTGTTGGTCATGGGTAACACAGGTTGGGGTGGCTTATGGGGCATTGTAGTGGGTTTGTGGTTTTTTGTGGCCATGACAGGCAGTTTAAGTGCTAACTGTATTGCTTTATTGATGGGTTTGTTTTCTAAGCAAGCAGGTGCCGCTGCCGGTTTGGCTGTGGCGATGCAATTTGGATTGGGGGCTTTGTTTAGCTTTTTGGTAAGTCAATTTAAAGTCACTTCGCCAGAGCCGATGGTGGGCTTAATGGCACTGGCTGCTGTGATTGGCTTTATGAGCATGTTGGTGACTCGTGCGCAGTATTTAAAACACCAATACGCTTAGCATTACGGTAGTCTTTGGGCGTTTGTTTGGTGTCTTTAATAAAAAAGCGTGTGAAGTAAGCCGGATCTTGAAAGCCCAATGTAAAAGCAATTTCTTTAATCGACAAACTGGTATAAGAGAGCAAGTATTTGCTTTCTTGTATCAGTCGTTCGTAAATCAATTGTTTGGATGACGCATCAGCAATGGTACGGCAAATCTTATTGAGCCGGCCCTCGGTAATATTCAATAATTTGGCATAGTCGGTAATGGGCAAATGCTGGGTGTAATACTCTTCAATCAAAGACAAGTATTTTCTGAAAATAAACGATTGGCTGTTGTGCGATGGGCTAACTTGCTTGGCATTGTCCATTAGGCGAAACAAGTTGATTAATACCAATTGTGACCAGTTCATTAAGCCAGTGCTATTGCCTAATTGTTCATTGTGCTTTGCTTCTTGTCTTAAACCATCGAATGCTTGTTGCAATTGCAATAAAAAGACCTGTGCGCTTTGTGGTAGGTCTTTTAAGGTAATACAAACGGCTTGGTTTTCAATGGCATGATGGTTTTGTTGCAAGCTTTGTAGCAGCTGTTCAACAATGCTTTGGTGTAAAGTTAAAACCTGGCCTGTTGCATTGGGGTCAGTTACAAAGCCATGTGGAATCGGTGGTGGGGTAAAAAACAATAGTGGAGCTTCTTCATTGAACTCTTGTTCCCCAAGCAGTAAATGAACTTTGCCATGGTGAATATAATGCAATTGGTAATACCGATCGTGCCGATGCAAATGCATGGCACGGCCAAAAAAACTGGCTAAATTGTGCAAAGATTCATAGTGTACATGCGCTTCTTTGTAGAACTTGTCATAGGTTTGAACCAAGTTCAAATTGGGTATGTTTTTTTGTTTCATCTGCTATTTCTTTTGTATGATGCATTATTATTGTCTTTATTATAATACGGTTGCCGCCATAGGCATCCTGAAAAAAGATATATAGATTTTACTGTTAAGAAACACAGATGTTAAGACAGCTATAACGGCTTCATTCGTGATTGATGGACAATAAAACCCCCTATTAGAGCGTGAATATTTTGCTATTGCTAGAATAAATCAGAATAAAACACCGATTTTAGAATAAAGAATAAAAATTTCGGTTTTCATCATTTTAAGCATTAAAATTTCTTTTAATACCGTATTTATTATTGCGTTTGTTTGCTAATATCTTTGTGATTTCGATGGGAATCATCTTGATTTGCTTTTATTTAAGGCATGATATCGTCGTTTTGAATCTACAAAGAGAAATAAAATTCCAATGACCATCGGTCAATTAGGGTTATAGAGGCAGAAAATACATGAATAATAAAGCTGACATCAATATTGATGCGTTGTTTTTGGGGGCAAAGTCTGACAATGCCGTTTTTTTTCGTGAAATGATGGAGTATGCAGTCAGTGAGCATATGCATTGGCGGACCAGTTTTCATCCAGAAGATCCCGCACTGATTACAACTGTGGATCGCTATGCGCCGGATTATCGCAATACCTTATACCAAACAGAAAACATCTTAAGCCAGCTGTCATCGAAATTGAAAACCACGTCACTGCCTTGGTTTTCACCGCGCTATATGGGGCACATGAATGCGGATACCTTGATGATTTCAAATTTGGCTTATGTGATGTCCATGATGTACAACCCCAATAATTGCGCTTATGAAGCATCACCAACCACGACCCTGTTGGAGTTAGAAGCGGGTCAAGATTTGTGTGCGATGTTTGGTTATGATGCCAATCATTCTTGGGGGCACATTACCTCTGGTGGTACGGTCGCCAATTATGAAGGTTTGTGGGTTGCTCGCAATTTAAAAACCTTGCCTTTGGCCATAGCAAAGCATGAGCAAGCCAAAGTGCTTGTCGAAGCTCAAACAGAAAGCCAATTGCTGAATATGAAGCCAAGTGCTGCCTTGGATTTGTTGGATGAGTTAAAGAAATCAGGGTGGTTTGAAGGTGTTCGTGCCTTAACTTGCCGTGGTGATGGGCTCTTACCTGAAAAGCTAGGTAAGTTATTGGTGCCACAATCGAAACATTATTCCTGGCTAAAAGCGATGGATATCTTGGGCATGGGACAAAAAAATATTATTCAACTGCCCGTGAACCAAGATTATCGAACCGATACAGTCGCCATGCGAGAGATTGTCTTTGACTTGATTGCCAAAGGTGAGCCGATTTTGGCGGTGGTTGCTGTGGTGGGAACAACAGAAACAGGCGCGATTGATGATGTTGCCCAATTGATTGCCTTACGAAAGGAAACCGAAGCGCTTTTTGGGGTTTCTTTTTACATTCATGTCGATGCCGCTTATGCAGGCTATGCTTGTTCATTGTTTGTGGATGAAAACAATGAATTTATTGAGTATGAAGCTTTGCTAAAACACTACCAAGATATGGCTATTTTTCCCGACGATATCATTTGGCCTAAGCGTGACGTGTATGAAAGTTTTAAAGCCTTAAAAGAAGCAGATTCGATTACGGTTGACCCTCATAAGGTGGGCTATATCCCTTATGCAGCGGGTGCCATTTGTATGAAAGACAAGCGCATTGTTGACTTGATTTCTTACCATGCGGCTTATGTTTTTGAAGAGGTAGAGGAAAAAGGACAAATAACCAATCCACAGCAAGTGGTTTTGGGTGCTTCTATTATGGAAGGCTCTAAAGCTGGTGCTACTGCTGCCGCTGTTTGGTCAGCTCACCGATTGGTGCCTTTGAACGTACATGGTTACGGCAAGGTTATTTCTGCTGGTATTGCAACCGCAATGCGCTTGGTTCAAAAATTCAATGATGCTTTAAGCTTTAAAGTAGATGACAAAATGTTTACCGTGTATGCCATGCCCAATCCTGATTTTCATATGGTGAACTTTGTATTTAAAGAAGTGGGTAACAGCAGCTTGGCCAAACAAAATCAATTGAATAAACGCTTATATGAGTTGTGCTCTTTTGCTTCGGGCCGAGCGTACAGCAATGATTTTCTTACATCATCCACTGCATTAAGTTTTGAAGAATATGGTGATAGCCCAGCTATTTTGTGTGAACAAGCGGGCTTTGCTAGCTGTGAATGGGAGAAAGTACGCAGCATTTACGTTTTGCGAGCGGCAGTGATGACCCATTGCCTACGTGAAGAAGCCCATTTTGAGCAGTATTGGTTAATGTTACAGCAGATTTTTCAAAGTAAATTACAACAATTGGTTGATGAGGAAAATAAGCGCAATAATCAGCAGCACCAACATTCATAACATAAATAAAAAATACCAATAATACAAAGATTGAAATACAGGAGTAAAGGCATGAAAAATCGAACACTTGGCAGTATATTGATTATTGCAGGGACAACCATTGGCGCAGGCATGCTTGCAATGCCTATCGCAGCTGCTAGTAATGGTTTCGGGGTCAGTATGATTATGTTAATTTCGTTATGGGCAATTATGTGTTACACCGCTTTATTGTTGGTTGAGGTTTACCAACATGAGCCTTATGAAAAAGGCATTGGCAGTGTTGCACAGAAGTATTTGGGTTTTGGTGGCAAGTTTGTGACCGGATTTAGTATGATGTTCTTGATGTATGCACTAACGGCTGCCTATGTTAGTGGTGCCGGAGAGATTATTACTTCAGGCTTGAAAACCACTTGGAATATGGAAATATCCAGTACCGCTGGTATTGTTGCTTTTACCTTAATTGGTGGCGGTATTGTGTGTTTTGGTACGTCATCGGTTGATTTTATCAACCGGATTTTATTTGTCACTAAAATTGTTTTTCTGGTTGTGATTTTAAGTTTGTTAATGCCGCATGTTGAGCAATACAATTTATTATCAAAACCAGTGGAGCAAGTTTTAATTTTATCGGCGTTACCTGTGGTGTTTACCTCATTTGGTTTTCATGGCAGCGTACCCAGTATTGTGAAATACATGCATGGCGATGTGAAAAAGCTGCGCATTGTTTTTATGGCAGGCAGTGCCATTCCATTGATGGCCTATATATTGTGGCAAATAGCGACATTGGGCAGCATCAGTACCCAGACATTTATGGGAATTTTGGCTGAAAATGCGGGTTTAAATGGCTTATTGGATACGTTAAGCAGCATTTCGAGTTCAACAAAAACCCGTCTTTCTGCACAAATTTTCATGAGTTTGGCTCTGGCAACATCATTTTTAGGCGTGGCTTTGGGCTTGTTTGATTACTTGGCAGATTTGTTTAAACGCAATAATACTTTTGTTGGACGTACGCAAACTGGCTTGTTGACGTTTGTGCCGCCATTGGTTTTTGCGCTGTTTTATCCAAAAGGTTTTATTATGGCTTTGGGTTTTGCTGCGATGGCATTGTCTATTTTAGCCTTGTTATTGCCAAGCTTGCTGGTGTTTCAATCGCGTAAAATCAACAAAAGCACTTATAAAGTCAAAGGCGGGTTATTGGCCTTAATTGGTGTATTTGTTTTGGGTATTGTGATTATTGCGATTCAATTTGGTATTGTGTTCAAAATCTTGCCCGAAGTGGGTTGATGCTTCGATGCGTTATTGATTAAAATTTTAAAAGGCAAGTCATTTTGACTTGTCTTTTCGGTTTCGTATTTGTACTTTCTGATCATGTTCTTAAACTGGAGTCGGATTCTGATTTTAGGATGAGATACACAAACGCAATGACTCTTGAAGCAGGCGCCACATGGCTTGTTGGCGTTTTTCAAATACGCCTTCTAAGTCCATCACATCATCGGTATAAATCAGTTCAACATGTAAGCTGTCAATGATTCCCAAATAAGCTTGTGAAAAATATTCCTTGTCTGTTTCAAGCAGATGGGCATAAGCGGTTTGTTGGTTTAATTGGTGAGTGAACTGTTGTTGTAAGTGCTGTAAATAGTCTCGATAACCACGGTTCACCCGATGGCGCAAATGGCTTGGTGGTAAGTAGGCAGTCTGTAATAAAAATTGCAATGCCACTGATTTTGCATAGTGCTGCTTCATGTACAAAAAATAACGAAAACCAACTTGCTCATCCAATAAAGGTTCAGAAAAGCACTGGCGAACAAATTCTGTTTCCTCTGCCAGTGCATCATTCAAAACCAATATAAACAATTCATCTTTGGACTTAAAGTGGGCATACAGCGATGGTTTGCGAATGCCCACTGTTGTGGCGATCTCATTTAGCGAGGTGCCATGGTAGCCATCTTTGGCAAAATGAATGGCAGCAGCCTGGCAAATTCGCATCATTGAAGCAGAGCGCCGCGTCATTTTTTGTATTCCTATGGTTAATGTGTCAAATCATGCCTGTCGCTGAGTTTCTTGGCGTTTGCTGGCAATGGTCAACAATAGTATCACAATACAAAAGACAGCTTGAAAACCAAGCCATGCCTCAGGACTGTGTTCTGCCAGTGCACCAGCCAATGGTGTGGCTGCAGCAGGAATCACCAATTGCAAAGCGCCCAATAAAGCAGCGGTAAAGCCCAAGGCTTTTTCTTGAGAAGACATGGCCATGGCCATTAGGGTTGCCTCTGCAATGCCTAAACCAAACATGGCTAAAAACATTCCCAAGACCACGCCAGGCAAACCGATGCCCAGATAAGCAGATACAAAGCCAATGCATGCACCGATGAACATAAACCAAACACCAGATAGGGCTAGCTTGGCTCCACCATAAACAGCGACCCAGCGACTGGTGCCTAAGGCTCCGAATAATACGGCAATGCCCGTACCGCCAAAAACCAAACCAAAAGTATCAGGGCTCAGTTGGTAGTCATTTTGGTAAACATAAGCTGCGCCACTGATGTAGGCCATTAAAAAGAAGAAGACAGCCGCCAATGCCAGTGCAGGCAATAAAAAATACCGATCGGATGCAATTGAAGCGTAGGTTTTGGCAATTTGTTTGGGTTTTAATGACAATCGCTTGTGCGTGGGTAAGCTTTCAGGCAGCCTGAAGCAAGTATTGATAAAGGCCGCAATACCCATGCTAGCCAATAAAATCATCACCGCACGCCAGCCCCAAAATGACTCAACATAACCGCCTACAGCCGGTGCAATCACAGGTGTTAAACCTTCAATGGTCATTAAGAGCGCAAACAATTTGGTCGCTTCAGTGCCAGTGCTGACATCTCGTACCGTGCTCATGGCCGCAACCAAGGTCATCGAAGATGCTAAACCTTGGAAAAAGCGAGCCAGCAATAAGGTCTCAATGTTGTTGGCTGTGGCTGCCAAAAAAGCCATGGCAATAAACACCAAAAGAGATAGCAATAAGGGTTTTCGACGACCAAAAGCATCGATAATCGGCCCGCAAATCAATTGTCCTGCACCCATTGCCAATAAGAAAATGGTTAAGGTTAATTGCATATTGGCGTATGAAGTTTTCAATGCCACGCCCATGTCGGGTATGGATGGCAAATACATGTCAATGGAGGCCGGGCCTAAAACGGTAATCAGTGCCAATGATGCGGCCAATTTAAAACCAAGATGTTGGCTAGAGTCAGAAGTGGATTTCATGATGATTGTATTGAATATTGTGCTAAGAAGTTAAAAGAGCTGCAGTGTAAAATACCTACCGATAGGTAGTCTATGCTTATTTTGACTGGAAAAAATGGTTTAAATCGACAGTGGAAAATCACGCGAATGGCTGATGCTGCCTGATGAAAATTGGCTTTACTGGTGTTATTTTGTTATCATCTGTCCTCAATTTTTCATTTTGTGGTTCGAAATCCTCCCACACTAAAAAAACTAAGGAAGCTTTAATGCGTTCAGATAACTCATTAGATGGTGTGACGTTGCTTGGTCAAAATCAGACTCAGTATCAAGACACTTACCATCCAGATGTACTAGAAACTTTTCAAAACTTACACCCGAATAACGATTATTTGGTTAAATTTATTTGCCCAGAATTCACCAGTTTGTGTCCTATTACAGGGCAGCCTGATTTTGCCACAATTCATATTGCTTATGTTCCCAATGAGCTTATGGTTGAAAGCAAATCATTAAAACTGTATTTGTTCAGTTTTAGAAATCAAGGTGATTTTCATGAAGATTGTGTCAACATCATCATGAAGGACTTGGTGAAGCTTATGCAGCCAAAATACTTGGAAGTTACTGGTGTATTTACTCCGCGTGGTGGTATTGCGATTCACCCTTATGCCAATTATGGTGAAAAAGGCAGCCTTTGGGAGGGCCGTGCAGCAGAGCGCTTGTTAACGCAAGCGTTTAATGCATCTGTCTAAAAGGCAATATTCATGCAAAACTTAAAACTAACACGCGATCAGTATCGTAAGGCTTTGCTGTGGCTGAGCTTCTGGCACATTCTGGTGATTGCCATTAGCAACTACTTGGTACAGTTTCCATTTGCCATTGGCTTTGTTGACAGCACTTGGGGTGCATTTACTTTTCCTTTTATCTTTATCACCACGGATTTGACTGTACGCATTTTCGGCTCATCTTTGGCACGTAAAATTATTTTTTATGTGATGGCACCAGCACTTTTGATTTCCTATGTCTTGTCGGTATTGTTCAGTGATGGCACTTGGCAAGGCATTTCATCTTTATTGGTAGCGAATACCTTTGTTGCTCGCATTGCTTTGGCAAGTTTTACTGCTTATGTGGTTGGGCAGTTGATGGATATTTCTGTTTTTAATCGTTTGCGTCAAATGCGCCAATGGTGGGTTGCGCCTTTTGCGGCAGCAATCTTTGGTAATGCTGTGGATACATTGGTTTTCTTTGCCGTGGCCTTTTACCAAAGCCAGGATGCGTTTATGGCAGTGATGTGGCCTAAGATTGCCTTGGTTGATTATGGCTTTAAGATTTTAATTTGCACTATATTTTTCTTGCCACTTTATGGTGTGATTTTGTCGTATTTGCAGAAAAAATTAACCCATATTGATACCCAATCGAGCATGGAAAAAAGTAAGCCAGAATTGGAAATTCATTCGTAAAATAAGTTGCATTTAAAAAACAGCCCAATATTAAAGTTGGGCTGTTTTTTTGTGTGTGGCCAAATATTCTTGTCAGTCTAGAAATAAGCAACTTCCAGATAGCTTCTTACTAATGTATCAGTCATCCAGATGCTGTTTATTGGCTTGGGTGAGGGTATCAAT
>JASLBZ010000134.1 GCA_030146285.1 Neisseriaceae bacterium
CGTGGGCGTACCAACAAAAGTGAAAAATCTCAGCTAAGGCTGGGATTTTTTGCATTCTACACCATATAAAATCACACATTGTTTTTTCTTAAGTGCCTTTATTTTTTGGGTGGGTTAATATTAAGGTGTTGTTTTTTTAAAGGTTATGGTAACAAACACAAAAAAGCCACCCATCATGGGGTGGCTTTTTGCATTGGGTTGAGCATGGGTTTTAAAATATATTTTTAAACCACAATGCAATGCCATCCCACAAGCGACCAAAGAAGCCTGCTTCTTCAACATCATTCAATGCCACGACAGGTTTTTCTGCAATGACCTTGTCACCTAGCATGATTTTCATTGTGCCCAACTGTTTGCCTTTGGTAATGGGTGCAATGGCAGGTTGGATGGTTTCTAGTACTGGTTTTAAATCCTTGCTGCTGCCTTGAGGGACAGTGAAGTAAACTGGTTCTAAAAAGCCGATATTCACTTCAGATGCTTGGCCTTTGTAGATTTTTACTTTGGAAATCACTTGGTTGGCATCGTACAATTTTGGCGTTTCAAAAGCATTCAAGCCCCAGTTTAATAGTTTGCTGGTTTCTGTTGCTCGAGCCTCAGGGCTCGCTGTGCCCACAACCACAGACAAGATGCGACGGCCGTTGCGGTTACTTGAAGCAATCAAGTTGTAGCCAGCTGAGTCGGTATGGCCTGTTTTTAAGCCATCCACACTGGAATCACGGTACAGCAATAAATTGCGGTTCGGTTGTGGAATGTTGTTGTAGGTAAATGATTTTACTGAGTACAAAGGATAGTATTCAGGGAAATCTTTGATAATGGCTGATGATAAAATTTCTAAATCTTGCACAGTGGTGTAATGGTTCTCACCTGGTAAACCTGTGCTATTTTCAAAATTCGTGCCTTTCATGCCAAGCGCTTTGGCTTTGGCATTCATCATGATTGCAAAGCCTTCTTCGCTGCCTGCGATGGCTTCTGATAGTGTTACACAAGCATCATTGCCCGACTGAACAATCATGCCTTTGATTAAATCGTCTACTGTTGCAGGGACTTTAGGGTCCAAGAACATGCGTGAACCTTCGGTTTTCCAACCTTTTTCTGACACAATTAAAGTTTGATCTGGTTTTAATTTTCCACTTTTTAAGGCTTCAAAAGTTAAATATGCCGTCATTAACTTGGTCAGTGATGCAGGTTCAATGCGTTCATTGGCATGGTTGGTTGCCAAGATTTGACCACTTTGTAAGTCTTGCAAAATAAAAGCCGTTCCTGCGATTTCAGGAACGGGTGGGACCATTGCTGGATTGGCGAAAGATTGGAAACTGATGATTCCCAATGCCAGGGCAAGAATGTTTTTTTTCATGGCGCTATGCTTAAAGATTTGACTGTATGTTTATAAAATGGCTCATTAATACAAAGAAGACTAATGCAAGTCAGCAGTTAAGGTCAATGGCCGAACGCCATTATAGCCATTAATGACTGATGCCTAAAGGCTTTTACTTGATTAACTTTTTAGAAATAAAATATTTTTAATTAAATAGCATGAGTCAGGTAGTTGGTTTATTGGTGATTTTGGAAGGGGTGTCGAATCTTGTGGTGTGGTACTAATGCAGGAAGGTTAAATTGTGTTAGAGAGGGCATTTGTTGAAAATAATCACAGTTTTGTCTTGCAAATGCTTGCCATCGTAAAGCCTCAGGGGTATTGTCATTCTTTTGTGCTATTTAAATTTTCCATAAGAATCGTATGTCTATAGACCAATACCAACCCTATTTAATCAAGACTTTAACGTCATCCGTTTACGATGTTGCCGAAGAAACACCGCTGGATTTTGCAAAGAATCTATCAAGCCGCCTGAATAATCAGGTGTATTTAAAGCGTGAAGATTTGCAGCCGGTATTTTCATTTAAGATTCGTGGCGCATACAATAAAATGGCTAATTTAAGCCAAGATTCGCTAGATAAAGGCGTTATTACAGCCAGTGCTGGTAATCATGCCCAAGGTGTGGCACTTTCTGCGCAATTCATTGGTTGTCGCGCAGTGATTGTGATGCCCGAAACCACGCCCAAAATTAAAATTGATTCTGTGAAAAGTTTTGGTGGTGAAGTGGTTTTAAAAGGTGTTTCATACAATGATGCTTATGACCATGCAATGGAGCTGGTGGCTGAAAATGGCATGACTTATGTACCGCCATTTGATGACCCGTATGTGATTGCAGGTCAAGGCACGATTGGCATGGAAATCATTCGTCAGCATTCTAAAAAAATTGACGCTATTTTTATGCCTATTGGCGGTGGTGGTTTGGCTGCTGGCGTGGCTGCTTATGTGAAGCAAGTGTTGCCGGATATTAAAATCATTGGTGTACAGTCGGTGGATTCTTGTGCCATGGCTCAGTCCATTGCAAAAAATGAACGCTTGGCTTTAAAAGATGTGGGTTTGTTTGCTGATGGTACAGCTGTTAAATTGGTTGGTGAGGAAACATTCCGCATTTGTCGTGATTTGTTGGATGAAATTATCTTGGTGGATACGGATGCGATTTGCTCGGCCATTAAAGATATTTTTGATGACACACGCAGCATTGTTGAGCCTTCGGGGGCTTTGGCTGTGGCCGGATTGAAAGCCTATATCAAGCGAGAAGGCATTGAAAACCAAACCTTGATTGCAGTGAATAGTGGCGCGAACATGAACTTCAGTCGCTTACGCCATGTGGCTGAGCGCAGTGAATTAAGTGAGCGCAATGAAGCCATTTTTGCCGTGACATTGACTGAAGAGCCAGGCAGCTTTTTGAAGTTTATTAAGAGCATTGGCTCGCGCAATATCACTGAATTTAATTACCGTTATGGTGATGATCAATTGGCGCATATTTTTGTGGGCATTCAAACAGCCGGTTCTGCGGATACGGCTTATGTGGTGGAGCAAATCACCCACATGAACATGCCGATTGAGGATTTAACCGACAATGAGATGGCCAAGATTCACATTCGTTATATGGTGGGTGGTCGAACCCATAAAGTGAAGAACGAACGTTTAATCAGTTTTGAGTTTCCTGAGCGCCCAGGAGCGTTGTCGAAGTTCTTAATGTCGATGCAAACATCGTGGAACATTACGTTGTTTCATTATCGAAATCACGGTGCTGATTATGGCCGTGTTTTGGTGGGTGTGGATGTGCCACAGAGCGAACAGGCTGCTTTTACTTTGTTCTTAGAGCAGTTAGCTTATGTGTATGAGGACCAGACAAGTAACCGTGCTTATCAGTTATTTTTGGGCAGTGCTTGAAACTTGTTAAATTAAATTAAAATTTAATTGTTGTTTTTTCAATAATTCACCTATTTTATGGTTGAAAGTCGGAAATTAGGCCGCATTATTCTTTTATAATGCGGTTTGTGTTTTTAGTAAACTGAGTATTTTATGTTGCATGTTGCAGCAGCAAAATTGACTATCGGGATAAATAGTATGGCATCTAATCAAAATAATGACTGGCTTATCAGCTTGCAAGAAGAAGCCGATAAATTAAACTTAAGTGAAGCGCAGCAAATATTACTGACTCAAAAAGCAAAAAGCTTGTTAGACGAATGGGTTGCGTTGGATTTGACTTGGGAAGCTGGTTTTCAAGAGCACGCCAAACAAGGAGACAGCGAGAAGCAAGCTTTGGCTGAGGCATTGTTGCCACAGTTTGGTGCAGCTTACCGTGAAACCTTTAATAGCAGCGAAGCATGGGATGACGTATGCGCATGGGTGGGTTTAAACAAGGGTGATGTGGCAATTGGTATCGAGGTTAACGAATCTGCCAAATCGCCAGTGATTTTGGATTTAAATTACCAAGGTAAAGTACCAAGCTTGTCTGAAACAGTTCCTGTTATTCAGAATTTGGGCATTCAATTGCATGAAGAATTGCCATTTGAGTTTCAAGCTGGCGATCAAGAGTTTGGCTTAAGCCACATTGGTGCGAATGCCGATGCAAAAACCATTCAAAATTTAAGCAAAGACGAGACACAGACTCAGTTTGTTGCATTGCTAAAAGAAGTGTTTGCCAATCGTGTTGAAAACGATGGTTTCAATGCTTTGGTTGCGACTGCCGACATTACATGGCGCAATAGTGTGATGATTCGCGCCATTGCCAAATTTTTAAAACAAGCCGTATTGCCATTTAGCCAAAGCTATATGGAGTCATGCTTGGTTCGCCATCCACAAGCCGTGACGTTGTTGTGTGATGTTTTCTTTGCTCGTTTGCATCCAGAGCAAGCCAATGATGTTACTGCCGATGCAGCCATTGCGGCTTTGGGTCAGTATTGCAATGACGTGAATGTGGAAGACGACCGCATTATTAATGCGTTTTTAACGGTGATTTTGGCAACGGTTCGCACCAACTTCTGGCAAGTGACAGAAGCAGGTGAGTATCGTCCAACCATCAGCTTTAAAATTGAATCGGGTTTGATTGATTTCTTGCCACAACCACGTCCTTTGTTTGAAATTTGGGTGTATAGCCCACGCGTAGAAGGTACGCATTTGCGTGGTGCCAAAGTGGCTCGCGGTGGTTTACGTTGGTCAGATCGTCAAGAAGACTTCCGCACCGAAGTATTGGGCTTGGTTAAGGCGCAAATGGTTAAGAACTCAGTGATTGTTCCAAACGGCTCTAAAGGCGGTTTTGTGTGCAAACAATTGCCAGTCAATGACCGTGCAGCATTTAACGCTGAAGGCATTGCTTGCTATCAGTTGTTTATCGATTCTTTATTGTGCTTAACCGATAACTTGCAAGCCGATGGCAGTATTGTGCCGCCTGCAGCAACATTCCGCCGTGATGCAGATGATCCTTATTTGGTTGTTGCGGCCGATAAAGGCACAGCGAAATTTTCAGATACGGCCAATAAATTGGCTGAAGAGCATGGCTTTTGGTTAGACGATGCTTTTGCTTCTGGCGGCTCTGTTGGTTATGACCACAAAGGCATGGGCATTACCGCGCGCGGTGCGTGGGAATCGGTAAAACGCCATTTCCGTGATTTGGGTAAAGACATTCAAAACGAAGACTTTACTGTAGTGGCCATTGGCGATATGGGTGGCGATGTATTTGGTAACGGCATGTTGTTATCCAAACACATTCGTTTACAGGCTGCCTTTAATCACATGCACATTTTCCTAGACCCGAATCCAGATGCTGCTACTAGCTTTGTTGAGCGTCAGCGCTTGTTTGATGGCGTGATGGGTTGGGGCGAATATAACCGTGATTTGATTTCTCAAGGCGGTGGTGTATTCGATAAGTCTGCTAAACACATTGAGTTGTCTGCTGAAGTCAAACAATTCTTGGGCGTGAGTGTTGATACATTGACACCAAACGAATTGATTCAAGCGATTTTGATGTCTGAAGCTGAGTTGGTGTATAACGGCGGTATTGGTACTTATATTAAGTCCAGCCAAGAAAGCCATGCCGATGCCAAAGACAAAGCCAATGATGCTGTGCGCGTGAATGGCATGGACTTGCGTTGTAAAGTATTGGGCGAGGGCGGTAATTTGGGTGCAACCCAATTGGGCCGTATCGAATACTTCCAAAGTGGCGGTCGTTGCTGTACCGATGCGATTGACAACTCGGCTGGTGTTGATTGTTCTGATCATGAAGTTAACATCAAGATTTTGTTGGGCAGCGTGGTGGCCAAAGGTCAAATGAGCTTACCTGAGCGCAATGAACTTTTAAAAAGCATGACCAATGATGTGGCTCAATTGGTGTTACGCAATAATTATTTGCAAACCCAAGTATTGAACATGAACCAACTAAAGCCGTTTGAATACTTGCCAGCACATGCTGAGTTGATTAGCTTTTTGTGTGAAACCGTTGGATTAAGCCGTGCGCTTGAATATTTGCCAACGAAAACCGAAATTGCGCAACGCACTGAGCGAGAAGTGGGCTTAACCTCACCTGAGGTTGCTGTGTTGATGGCTTACAGCAAAATGCATTTACAGGATGCCTTGTTGGCAAGTGATATTCCTGATGATGTGAATTTCCAAAGCATTTTGATTCATTACTTCCCTAAAGCATTGCAAGAGAAGTACGCCGATGAAATCAAAAACCATTACTTAAACCGTGAAATTATTGCGAACCAATTGGCAAACCGCATGGTGAACCGCATGGGCATTAGCTTTGTTCAGCGCTTTATGACTGAATCAGATGCTGATGTTGCAACAATTGCACGCGCTTATTGGTTGGCAAGTGAAGTGTTTAATGCTGAAGAATGGTTTACCCGCATTGAAGCTTTGGACAACCAAATTCCAAATCACATTCAAATGGAATTGATGAGTCAAGTGGCGCGTTTGGTTAGTCGCATTGCTCGTGGTTTATTGCACCGTCCTGAGTTATTACAAGACTTAAGCAATAGCATTGCTGCTTACAAAGTGGGCGTACAACACATCTTGAGTTTGATGAGCCAATACATCAGTGCAGATAAGCATGAATATGTGGCAGAGCAAGAAGCGCTGTTGGCTGATTTTACAGCCATTGGTGAGGCGGAACGCACTTACCTTGCACGCTTGCCTTATGCTGAACACGTGCTTGCCATGATTGATTTGGCAGCCAAAGAAGGTTTGGATTTGGAAAGTGTTGTGGAGAAGTATTTTGTGGTGGCAGATGCTTTGCAAATGGATTGGATGTACAAAGCAATTGCAGCATTGCCTCGCACCAATAAATGGCAAAACCAAGCCAGCTTAGCTGTGCGTGAGGATGTACAGCAAATGCTATTGGCTGTAGTGGCTAAGTGCATCAATACTGATGGCATTGGTGAAGAGCTAAAAGAACAAGCACAGCGCCAAGTGCGTGAAATGCAGCAATACCATGGCTGTGACTTGGCGATGATTTCTGCTTTGGTTCGCAGTTTATCTCGTACGCTATTGGTATAAGCTTTCTTATTGTATTTGATTCATTCAAAAGCCAAACACATTGTGTTTGGCTTTTTTGTTATTGGTTGACTCATTTTTGGTATGGGATGTGGGTTATTGGCTTGCCTGATGCATCCCATTCCAATAAATCCCCATTCGCTTGGTTGTTTACAAAATGCCCGGCGCTTTCTTTTTGTCCGTTTTCATACCAAGTGGTATAAGGGCCGTTGATGTTGCCATTTTTAAGTTTGACTTGCATTTTTTTCTGGCCGTTGCGATACCATGATGTGGCCCATCCATTTGCTAAGCCATTCTTGAATTTCATTTTGCTTTCTTTTTGCGCATTGTCGTACCAGTAAGTCTCAGTGCCATGTTGTAGGTTATTTTTGAAGTGAGCAATCAGTTTTTTATTGCCATTTTCATGCCAAAGCGTCCATTTCCCTTGTTTCATGCCGTTTTTGTATTGGCCCATTGCCTTGGTTTGTCCATTTGGGTAATACAAGGTTATGGCATCGTTGGTTTGTTGGGTATCAATGGCTTGGATGGTGCGATTGGGGCTGGTTTGAGAGTCAATGGTTTGTGCTTGAAGATTTGAGGTGCTGGCAAACAAAAGGCATATTGCAAAGATGGTGATGGTGGTGTTTGTATTCATCGACTGCCCCTTACTTAAGTGCTGAATGAGTCAAGCCAAAAGTATAGTGTTTTTTTATTTCTTTGTCATTTCAAGGGGGCGGGGATAATGGTTAATGCAAATGCAAAAAATCCAACTTATTTCTAAGTTGGATTTTTCTAAATTTGGTGGCGAATCAGGGATTCGAACCCCGGACACAAGGATTATGATTCCTCTGCTCTAACCGAC
>JASLBZ010000156.1 GCA_030146285.1 Neisseriaceae bacterium
TTTCAATGCGTTTGGCTGCCGTTTGTAAGGCAGCCTGTAGATTTTCAGGTAGGCGATCAAAAGCTGCTTTTAACTGTTCTTGTGATAAGGTTAAATCTGCCATGCTTTTGGCTTCGGTATGGTCAAAACGATTGCTATACTCAATTACAGCAGCATCACCACGTGCTTTTACATCGTGGCAAATGTCTGCCACGATTTGGTCAATTTTTGGATCTTGTGCAGTTTCAAACGCCAATAAGGCGGATAGCTGTTGTGTGAACTGTTTATCTTGGCTATTTAAGTATTTCATTGTGTGGCATCTCTTTGCATCTGGGTGGTTTACATTGTCATTGTTTTTCTAAGTGATATGTAACCATACCATTATTTGTAATGGCGATATAATTGAAATTTATTAATTCACGTATTAATTGAATGATGATCTCGGGTTTGATGTTTTTTCCCATCCAAGAGCGCAGGCAGTTTAATAGGGATTCTTTTTTGCTGGGCAAACTGGTGTCTGGTACTTTGTTTAAAATACTCACAATGCGTTGGGCATTTTGACTCAGAGAATCGCTTTTGTTTTCTAGCTCACCATCAATATCAGGGTAGTGCAGTCGATCACCATTGATTTGCAAAATATTTTGTTTTTGCATTAAGTTAATGATATTGATGGCCAATTTTTCTGAAAAATCTAAATTGGTCTTGGTGTCAATGTGCTGCTGGATAATATTGTGTAGTGCATTCATCGAACGAGGGTGTTTGCTAACAATATCGGCAACCAAACGTTTTTCAAAATCTTGTTTCCCTAAAAAAAGCCGAATTTGATTGCTGCTTTGTTGGATAAAGCCTTGTTGCAATAAACGCTCAAAAATATTTTTAGTTGTTTTTTTGCAAAGCTCTTGGTCTTTGATGTTCAATTTTTTCTTCACCAAGGATTTCAAGACCTTGATCAGTTTGTCTTGCTCAGTTGGCAGCTTGGTAGGGTAGCTTACCAAGGCAGCCAAGATGGTTTTGAATGCATGTGCTGGCAGTGGATTGGGCGCTTGCAACAGTGCTGGCGCTGCACCCTTGGTATCGAGTGCGGCTTTTCGGCGGATGGACTTGGCGGTGTTTTCATGGCGAACTTGGCTGATTAAGCTGTCGTAGTCGGTGTCTTTAGAAAGAATCGTGATGTCTGCGTTTTTGTCTTCAAGGGTAATGCGACCAATGTAATAAGCCAAGCAAAAATCCAAAGCATTTTTACCCACTTGCTTTACATAAATGAAATGAATTTTTTTGACTTTGTTTTGTAAGTTACAAAGGGATTCGGATAAATGAATATCCATTTTTTTCTGATTTGCCCCAAAAAAAATCAAAATATTTAAGTCAGGGTGCAGCAAGTTATCAAGGTTATTCGGCTGAATATTTTCAAAATCGATAAGCAAGTGTTGCATGGTCAATTCCCCTTAAAAAAAGGCTGCTTAAAAGTAAGCAGCCTCATGTTTATTTTTGGGTCAGTCTTTCAAAAACATCAATAATGGGTTGAATCGTTTGGTATTTCATTTTTAAAGCAGCTCTATTCACGACCAAGCGGCTTGAAATATCGCATATGTGTTCAACCGCTTTTAAATGATTTGCTTTTAATGTGTTTCCTGTTGAAACCAAATCTACAATCACATCAGACAAGCCAACCAAAGGGGCTAACTCCATTGAGCCATACAATTTAATCGTATCAATGTGCACACCTTTTTGTGCAAAATGCTCTGCTGCAATTTTTGGGTATTTGGTTGCAACGCGCAAACGCTGACCCGGTTGAGAGATACTTTCGTAATCACAATCATTGCCTGTTGCGACCATCATGCGACAGGCCGCAATGTGCAAGTCCAAAGGTTGGTAAAGCCCTTCGCCACCATGCTCAATTAAAACATCCTTACCAGCAATCCCTAAGTCTGCGGCACCATATTGAACATAGGTTGGCACATCGCTTGCCCGCACAATCACCACTTGGATATTGGGATGATTGGTGCCGATAATCAATTTGCGTGATTTCTCGGGATGCTCGCTTGGCACAATGCCAGCTTCAGCTAATAAAGGTAAGGTTTCTTCAAAAATGCGGCCTTTAGACAAGGCAATGGTTAGGGGCGTATTCATACAGCAATCACAAAAAAGGTTTAGCCATTAACGAATAAAAGTGCTAGCGGCAGTAACAAAGCTGCAAACAAAACAGCAGCTAACTGAATCGATACAAAATTCTTACTTTTTTCTGGGTGTGGTTCTTGTTCAGCTAACAATAAGAAGCCAATAAATGCACTAACAAACAAGATAAATCCCAAAGGCAGAATCACCAAAAACTTGGTATCTGAAAATATAGTGCCAAAGATTGCCAATAAAGACAATGCTAACGAGCCTAAAAAGGCAAATAGGGTAAAGCTTAAGAGTAGGTCACGACGAAAAGCAAGAGCATGTAACATATTGATCTCCTCATTTTTAAAACGTGATTTTGTGCTAGCTGTTTGATTTTAACAGCAATTTTAAATCATGGGCGATTTGTTTGGCATCGACACCATGGGGTTCATAAACAGTGGCTTGGTTCTGGCGGTTTAAAAGATATGTACCCGTACTGTGATCCATAAAATACAAACCATCATCACGCGGTACCTTGGTTGCCGTCACTTGCCAATCTTTTTTAATTTGCGCTAACTCGCTGTTGGTAGATGGCCACAAACCCACAAAAGTTTCATTAAAAACCGTGACATAATTTTTCATGTGCTCAGGTGTGTCTCGCTCGGGGTCAATGGTAATGAAATATACTTGTATATTTTTTGCGTCATCACCTAGCATCGAAAGCGCATCGTTATAAGTTAATAAGTTGGTTGGACAGATATCAGGGCAGTGGGTATAGCCAAAGAAAACCACTTTTACTTTGTCTGTATCATCCATCAAGTTCATGCGCTGATTGTTGTGGTCAATCAACGACACATTGCCACCAATGTTTTCGTTGCGAATGTCGCTGCCCAAAAATTCAGTTGCAACGAGTTGCTCCTGGCTAGCGGTAACAGGCTGGCTGGCTGCTGCTTGTGTCTGGTTGTGCGCTTCTGGTTGGCAAGCGGTTAATGCACTGACTGTTAATAATAAGCCTAGGATATGACAAAGAGGTTTCATAATCAATTAAATCACCTTAAATAGACAATTGAGAGTATAGAGTATTTTGCTGGATTGGACTTTTAGCAGCTATAAAAAAGGCTGCCTAATCACAGGCAGCCTGAATAGCATGTGGTTGATTAAACCAAACGTTCAATCTTGGCGCCAACGCCACCCAATTTTTGTTCAATGTTTTCGTAACCGCGATCAAGGTGATAAACACGTTCGACAATGGTTTCGCCTTTGGCAACCAAGCCTGCAATCACCAAAGAGGCAGATGCACGCAAATCTGTTGCCATAACGTTTGTACCTGACAAGGATTCCACGCCATGAACAATAGCAGTATTGCCTTCATCTGACATGTTTGCACCCATGCGGTTTAGTTCTGGCACGTGCATAAAACGATTTTCAAAAATGGTTTCTACCACTTTGCTGCTGCCTTGGGCAATGGCATTCATGGCCATGAATTGGGCTTGCATATCGGTTGGAAATGCAGGGTAAGGCAAGGTGCGAACATCAACGGCTTTCGGGCGTTGTTGCATGTCGATTGAAATCCAATCATCGCCTGCCTCAATAATCGCGCCTGCTTCGGTTAATTTGTCCAAAATGACACACATGGTTTTAGGTGCAGCTTTGCGCAGTACGACTTTACCGCCAGTCATGGCAACAGCACATAAGAACGTCCCAGCTTCAATGCGGTCAGCGACAACAGCATGTGTGGCACCATGAAGTGACTCAACGCCTTCAATCACCAAAGTCGATGTACCGACACCTTGGATGTTGGCACCCATTTTGATCAGGCATTCTACCAAGTCTGTGACTTCAGGCTCAATCGCACAGTTTTCCAAAATGGTTGTGCCTTCAGCCAACGTCGCAGCCATCACCAAGTTTTCAGTACCACCAACGGTTACCATGTCCATGACAATGCGAGCACCTTTTAGGCGTGTTGCTTTGGCTTTGACATAACCATGTTCAATGGTAATTTCTGCACCCATGGCTTCTAAGCCTTTTAAGTGCTGGTCCACGGGACGAGAGCCAATGGCGCAGCCGCCAGGCAAGCTCACTTGAGCTTCACCAAAGTGAGCCAAGGTTGGGCCCAATACCAAAATGGAAGCACGCATGGTTTTCACCAAATCATACGGTGCGCAGGTATTGTTCAGGCTGCCGCAGTTAATTTCAAACTCTTGAACATTGTCCGTTAATACGCGTACGCCCATGCCTTGCAATAGTTTTTGCGTGGTTTTAACGTCGCGTAACATCGGAACATTGGTTAAGTGTAATGTCTCTTTGGTTAACAAAGCAGCGCACATCAACGGTAACGCGGCATTTTTTGCACCAGAAATGGTGATTTCACCATTTAATGGGCCATTGCCAATAATGCGTAATTTATCCATTTTTCAGACCTTCATTTGCGTTTTGTACGCAGTGGTTATTTGTTTGCCCATTCTTGTGGCGTGGCAGCAGTTGCAATTGATAAAGCATGTAATTCATTGCTGGCAATCTTGTCAGCTAGGCCATCTTTAACAAGGCGATGGCGGGCCAAACGTGCTTTGCCTTCAAATTGTGAAGAGACAATGTGAGCAAAAAAGTGATGACCATCACCTTCAACTTCAATGTGTTCACAAGGCAAAACTGCGTTAATCATTTCTTTGACTTCTTGTGGAGTAAGCATGTTTTAATCTCTTAACTTATAACCTGATTTTAAAATGGCATGAATGGCGATGGATAACACCAACCAAAATCCGGCCACGACAGCGAAAGATACCCAAGGCGAAGTGTCTGAGGTACCGAAAAATCCATAACGAAAACCATCAATCATGTAAAACACGGGATTCAAATGGCTGACGCTGCGCCAAAATGGTGGCAGCGTATTGATGGAGTAAAATACACCTGATAAGAATGTAAGCGGCATAATCAGAAAGTTCTGAAACGCGGCTAATTGGTCAAACTTTTCGGCAACAATACCAGCCAATAGCCCTAAAGTTGCCATAATAGCACAAGCCAATATCGCAAACATCAATGCCCATAAAAAGTGTACCGGCCAAGTTAAACCAAAAAATGCCGTTACCGCTAAAACGCCAACGCCAACAACCAAACCACGGACGATAGCAGCACCGGTATACGCAGCAAAAAAAGCTTGGGTTGAAATCGGTGGTAATAAAATAAACACCAAATTCCCCGTGATACGCGATTGAATTAAGCTACTTGAAGCATTGGCAAAGGCATTTTGTGCCATGGACATCATGGCTAGACCTGGAATTAAAAAGGCAGCATAGGTCACGCCAGGATAAACATCGGCTTGACCTTTCATGACATGCGAAAAAATTAACTGGTACAAAAGTGCGGTTAAAATGGGGGCAGATAAGGTTTGAAACCCCACTTTCCAAAAACGCAAAATTTCTTTTTTAAAGAGGGTGTAAAACCCTGTCATTCTTATGCTCATGCTGTTTTCCCGCCGTGATCTTCATGCATCATTTTTAAGAAAACCTGTTCTAAGTCATTTTCTAAAATAGACAGATTTTTTAAGTCAATTTTGTCATATTGCAATGTTGATAAAACAAATGCCAATTGCGCATATTCATCTAATTGTAAAACATGCGTATCGCCATTCGATGACTGCAACCATTTGCGCAAATGTTCAGGCAGCTTATTGTTGATGTTGATTTCAATGCGAACACCTTTTTCAGCATTCAATAGGTTTTCTGTTTTGTCCAAAGCCAGCAGATGACCTTGCTTCATCATTGCAATGCGATTGCACAACATTTGTGCTTCTTCAAGATAATGCGTGGTCAAAATAATGGTATGACCTTGCTGGTTTAAGTCTTTGACAAAAGCCCAGAGGTTTTGACGCAATTCAACGTCCACACCTGCTGTGGGTTCATCCAACACAATCACAGGTGGTCGATGTACCAAGGCTTGAGCCACCATCACACGGCGTTTCATGCCGCCTGATAAGTTTCGGGTATTGGTCTGTGCTTTGTCATCCAAACCCAAGCGAAACAGCAATTCATCAATCCAATCGTCATTGTTGCGAATACCAAAATAACCCGATTGAAATTTTAAAGCTTCGCGTACGGTGAAAAAAGGATCGAATACCAGCTCTTGTGGCACCACACCTAGCTTCATGCGAGATTCGTAACCATCGGTTCGGGTATCGTGACCCATGACTTTGATGCTGCCTTGGCTAAGCTTGCTTAAGCCTGCCATGGCGGAGATTAATGTGGTTTTGCCTGCTCCATTGGGACCTAATAAGGCAAAAAACTCACCTTGCTCAACGGTAAAGCTGACACCATTTAATGCAGTAAAACCATTTTTATAGGTTTTGTGAGCATTTTCAATGATTAATGCACTTTTAGACATACTGACCTTTGTGACATCATGTTCAAGAATAAAAGCAAAGCTATGGAAGATTGCCATGGCTTTGCTTGGGTAAATGGGCGTAGTAGCTGCGACGGATTAATAGCGGTAATTGGCTAACGCTGCTTTGATTTGTGGTAAAGCAGCACGAGCAGCTTGTTCACCCAATTGAATGGCATGTGTGCGCTGATCAAAACCACCGACAGAACCTAGCTTTTGTACTTGTGGGCGAATCACCACTGTGGCTTGTTTGAGCTCATTGTTTAAGGCTGCCGTACTCATGATGTTTAAGCTTTGGTCTAGGTAGCTGAAAAATCCGGAGTTGCTTAATTTGGTTGGTTTTTGTGAAATGTCCACCGCGATAATCACATTGGCGCCCATGTTTTTGGCTGCAATCACAGGAACAGGAGCCGTTAGACCGCCGTCCACATATTTTTTGTTACCAATGACAGCCGGTTGAAATACATTGGGTACACTGGCAGAGGCACGAACGGCTTGCCCTGCATTGCCTGAACGAAACACAATCATTTTGCCGTTATCCAGTTCAGTCGCAACGACACCAAATTTTTTCTTAAAGCTTTGGATGGGTTGGTTTTTGACTTTTTGGTTAATCAGCTGTTGCAGCTTCTCGCCCTTAATAAAACCCGTGGTCGATAAGGTAAAATCAGCCAATTTATATTGGTCAATCAATTCAGCTTCTAATTCCAAACGATCTGAACTCATTCCATAAGCGTACATGCTGCCCACCACTGCGCCAGCACTGGTGCCAGTAACCACAGAAATCGGAATGTTATTTTCTTCCAAAACCTTAATGACACCAATGTGTGCAAAACCTTTGGATGCACCTCCGCCAAGAGCCAAGGCGATAACTGCTTTGGGTTTTTGGACTGGGGTAACAGGGGCAGGTTTTTTACTTTCGAATGTGCTACAAGCACTGAATAAAGTGGCGCTCAATAGCGCTAAAATCAGACCTTTTGCTAGTTTCATTCTTTTAACCTATTCATTACAAATGTTATTTCTTGGGGTAAAATTGTATCATTGACTCATTTTCAGGTAGCACAATTTTTTTGATGGCATGCCCAAACACGAGCTCCAATGTCGTGTCTGTTAGTTCACCACTGTCAAAGGCTTGGCTCACCAACATCTTGGCTTGTTCTTGTGATTCAGATGGAATATCTAGCAAAGACCACAATGGCAACAAATCCAAATCTTGCCAAAAGCGACTGCTGTTTTGGTAGTTCAACGCCAATCTGTCCATGTCCATGACTGGGTCGTAAAAGCCATGATGAAATAACATATCGCCTAAATCATGCATATCCCAAAGTTTGGGTGTGCGCACGTCAATGCCATGTTTGATTAAATGTTGGCGAATTTCCAATAAAGTATCAGGGCCAAAATAACTGAAAAATACCATGCCATCGGCTTGTAAAATATCCGACCAACGCTCAAAAAGGTCAGTCGGATTGGCAGCCTGAAACAAACCCAGATTGCTCCAAACCATTTGAACGCTGGCTGTTGGAAAAGGTGCTTCTAAGCTTTGGCATTGTTGAGTGACTTTGTCTTTGCCCAATTTTTGCCACAGTGATTTTTTTTGGTCACGTTGCTTTTGGCTTAGGGCCAATCTATCGGCTTGGCTGTCCATCTCAGTGATCAGAACATTCGGGTAACGTTTGGCAAGCAACTCACGGCTTTCATCAAAGTCACTGCCAGACAATAAAATGGCATTCGGTTTGGTCTTTAGCCAATCAAGACGTGCATCCATGTCTTTGGCTAAATGGGTGTGGATGAACCAATCATCTGATTGACGCTCCAAAATTGCATTCATGTGTTGTGGTTCCAAAAGTCGGTAATGGTCTGAATGAACTCATGTTCGTGTGATAAAAAGGGCGCATGCGCAGCCTTATCAATCACCACCAATTCACTTGTGGGAATGTGTTCTTGTAAATACTGTCCCATTGCTACAGTGGATATGGTGTCTTTATTGCCAAAAATCAAGCATGTAGGCTGATTTATATTCGGTAGCATATCCCGAGCATCACTGTGGTAAATCGCATCTAAGGCACTAGACAGTGCTGGTGGGCAACCATATTGTGTTAGCAAAGGCATTAATGTGGTGAGGACATGGCTTTTATCTTTTCGATACATGAATTGCAATTGGAAAAACTGCTGCATGTATTTGGGGTAATCAGACTCAAATAAAGTCACCATTTTTGCCAAGGCTGGATTTTTTAAACCTTGAGGGTAATCATCGCTGGCAATGAATTTGGCAAAAGTGGCAGTCAAAACCAAGCTTTTGACTTTTTCAGGATGCCTAGCTGCAATGTACATAGCAATCAAGCCGCCCAAAGACCAGCCCAATAGATGGCTGCCATTGGGCAAATCACTGGCAATGGCATCTGCGATGGCGATCACATCAAATGGCGCCAATGCCTGAGTATCAGCAGTACCATGACCTGGTAAGTCGAGGCTGTGGCATTCGATATGCTCCGGTAGCTGGCTAATGAGTGAATCAAAAACATGGTGATTGGCAGCCCAACCATGAATGAAAAATACAGAAATGGGTGTGTTCATGAATAAGTGGTTACTGCGTCGTTATCAACTATTGAAGAGTCAACATTGTGCCAAAGCCTGTGTGCTGTGTCACGGAAAGAGTGGGCAAAAAAGGGTTTGTTCAGGCTGCCAAGATGATGTCCTTAAACTGAAAACACGGACACATTCGTGCTCTCAATGTGGCTTGATATTGCCTGAAGCCTTGGCGGGTCATGGTATGTTGGTATGCGGTGCTTGCCAACGTAAGAACAAGGTTTATGAAGCCATGTGGGCAAGCTATGTTTACCAAGCGCCACTTAGCAGCCTCTTGCATGATTTTAAATTTCAAAAACAGCTATCATGGGGGCCAATACTGGGCCAATGGATGTTGCAATCAGAGCCGCAGTGGATGGCCAATTTTAAGCCAGATGTGGTCTTGCCTGTACCGTTGAGCTCGCAGCGTTTATTTGAACGTGGCTTTAATCAAAGTTTAGAATTGGCTAAAGCAATTACTCAGCATTATCAGCTAAATTTGGCACCGAAACATTGGTTAACACGACAACATCGACCGATGCAAAGCCATTTAACTGCTAAAAAACGACAACAGAATGTATCGCAAGCCTTTGTTATTAATCAGGATGTTAGGGGTTGTAAGATTTTGTTAGTTGATGATGTTGTGACCACAACCGCAACAATTACAGAAATTGCTCGAAACCTAAAATACATGGGCACTGACGAAGTTTATGTTTGGTCATTATTGCATGGATGAATAGAAAATATTTGACCAAACATAAAACTTTCGGGCATAGTGGCGACTTTAGTAAGTATCTGATTTATATGTTCAGCGTTGTTTTATACCAGCCAGAAATCCCGCCAAACACGGGTAATATCATTCGTTTATGTGCCAATACAGGTGTCGATTTGCACTTGGTAAAACCATTGGGATTCCCTTTGGATTCTAGCAAATTGCGTCGTGCAGGTTTGGATTATCATGAGTTTGCCAATGTCACCGTTCATGAAAACTATGAAGCGTGTGTGCAAGCATTAGCCGGTCGGCGTATCTTTGCTTTAACAACCAAAGGAAGCGCTCGCCCTGATCAAACCGAGATCCAAGACGGTGATGTTTTTATGTTCGGCCCAGAAACACGTGGTTTGCCTATGGACATTTTAGATAGCTTACCAGCAGAACAAAAATTGCGTTTGCCAATGAAAGAAGGCAGTCGCAGTATGAACTTATCCAATACAGTTGCCATTATGGTATTTGAAGCATGGAGGCAATTGGATTTCGTGGGTGCACAATAAGCCCATGATGCTCATTTGAGCGCAGCGTTATAAACTCGATTAAGGTGGTTGTTTTGGTTAAAAATGTATTCTTTGTTAGTTTGGTGGCATTCGTTGGATTAATGAGTGGTCTTCTATCCCCGGTTGCTGCAGAACCTCAATCTGCCAAAACAACTTCTGTTGTTGCAGCTAAAAAAGTGCAACACGCTGCGCCCGCAGCCTCTGATACCGTTGTTAAAGCAGAACGCTTGATTCCCAGTGCGAACCTCAGTTACAAAGTGGCTGGCAAGCGTTATTATCCACTGAAAAAAGTGGCTTTCTTTGAAGAAAGCGGCAAAGCATCTTGGTATGGTAACCAGTTTCATGGTCGTAAAACCTCTTCAGGTGAACGTTATGATATGAATGCCATGACAGCAGCGCATCCTACTTTACCGATTCCAAGTTACGCTAAAGTGACCAACTTGAAAAATGGCAAAGAAGTGATTGTGCGAATCAATGATCGTGGTCCATTCTCCAGCTCTCGTGTCATGGATTTGTCTTTGGCAGCTGCCAAAAAATTGGATTTTGTGAACCAAGGTGTTGCACGTGTGAAAGTAGAACAATTGCTGCCAGGTAAAGTGACAGAGCCAACGCCATCAATTTATGTGACATTGAATTCGTTCTCATCAGTTGCAGATGCACAAGGTTTTATGAAAACCACGCAGCTTGAATTGGAAAAAATTGCTAAGAACAAAGCAGTCCCATATCAACTTAGTATGATTCGTGAGGGTCAAGATTATGTTGTTAAAGTGGGTCCATTTAAGAAACAAGACAATGCAGCAGTGGTAAAGAACTCGTTGTTAACCGCACTGTAAGATGGCTTATCATCAAAACATAAAAAATCCTGCTTGTAAGAGAGCAGGATTTTTTGTGTCTTGGTATGTGTCTAAACAGGTTTTAGGTATTTGTTTTGGCTTTTTTTCTGGGATTCAGGCTGCCGATAATAAAAAAGGCAACAGCAATCCAAACCATGACATAGCCTAAGAATCTTGTTTGGTCAAAAGATTCATGAAATACCAATAAGCCAATCAGAAACTGAATGGTAGGTGAGATGTATTGAATGATGCCCATGTGGGACATTTGAATGCGCTTTGCGCCCGCAGCGAACATCAAAAGTGGAATGGTGGTCACAATGCCTGAGCCAAATAAGATAAACCACTGTAAACCCGATAATTCATCCCAATACAGGCTGCCTGTTTGTTGGCACAACAGCAAAAACAATACAGCAAAAGGCATCATGCACAATGTTTCCAATGCCAAGCCAGGTAAAGCCGCTAAGGGTGCAATCTTTCGCAGTAAACCGTACATGCCAAAAGAAAAAGTTAAACCCAAAGCAACCCAAGGCATATTACCTGCCAAAATGGCCAGCCACAAAACGCCGCTGCCTGCCAGTACGATAGCAATGGCCTGAATGATTTTTAAACGCTCTTGGAAGAAAATACGTCCCAATAAGATGCTAAATAAAGGCGACATAAAATAACCGAGGCTGGCATCCAGTAATTTATTATTGGAAATAGACCACAAATAGATAAGCCAATTGCTTGCTAAAGCTGCAGCTGAGCATACAAAAACAATCAGAACTTTGGGGGTGATAATGGCGTGCCATAAAATTCGATGTTGTTTTAAGGCAAAGATGGCCAGTAAAGCAAAAAAGGATGCCCAAATGATGCGCTGAGCTAGAATTTGGGTCGGTGGCATGGCTGATTCGGTAACAGGGTACCAATAAAGTGGGAATGCTCCCCAAATCAGATAACAGGTAATGGAATAAAGAAGACCTTTTTGAGTCTCTGTTAAAGTGCGTATCGTGTCGGGTTTCATTGCGCGTCCAAAAGCAGTCGGTCACAAAAATCCAGCCGCAAATGCGACTGGTTTATAGAGGCTTTATCATACGCTGAAGTGATATTTTTGTATTAAATAAGATTGAGATTCTGGAATTGATTGTTGGTGGAGCTGCTTGTTGAAAGACTGTCAGCGCCCTCTTGCCAGAGTTTAATTTTGAGGCGCAAGTCATTGGCAGAGTCCGCATTACGTAAGGCTTCATCGTAGTCAATGATATCGTTGATAAACATTTGAAACAGGTGATTATCAAAGGTTTGCATGCCTTCTTCTGAAGAACGATTCATCAGTTCTTTGATTTCAGCAATTTCGCCCCTGAAAATATGGTCTTGAATGGCTGGGGTGTTGATCATAATGTCCAAAGCCGCTGTTCGTTCTTGCTCACCTTTTTTCATGACCAAGCGTTGTGACACAACCGCAGCCAGATTCAATGCCAAATCCATGTAAATTTGCGCATGACGATCTTCATTGTAAAAGTTGATGACCCGTTCAATGGCCTGATTGGAGTTGGTCGCATGCAAAGTACACAGACATAAGTGACCGGTTTGCGCCAATTGTAGAGCATGGCTCATACTCTCCTCATCACGAATCTCACCAATAATCACCACGTCAGGTGCTTGGCGCAATGCATTTTTTAGTGCACTGTGCCAGCTTAAAGTATCTAGCCCAATCTCTCGTTGGGTAACAATGCTTTTGTGGTGACGGTGAATAAATTCAATGGGGTCTTCAATGGTGATAATGTGACCTGGCAGTAACTTGTTACGACGATCGACCATGGCGGCTAAGGTTGTTGATTTTCCCGAACCGGTTGTGCCCACCACGATAATCAAACCACGCTTGAGTAATGACAGTTTTTTTAGAACTTCAGGCAGCTTAAGTTCATCTAGTGAGGCAATTTCAGTGTTGATTTTACGCATCACCATGCCAATACGACCTTGTTCATGGTAAGCATTCACACGAAAACGAATGTCATCATTCAAGTTAATGGCATAGCTTAATTCTAATTCATCATCTAGCTGCTGCTTTTGTGCTTCTCGCAATGTTGAGTGAACAATATTGCGGGTAACTTCTGCCGTTAAAGGTTTTTTGGATAACGGCAACAGCATGCCATTAATTTTCAATGCTGGCGGAAATGCAGGTGCAATGAAAATATCAGAAGCATCTTTTTGCACAGCAATATGCATAATGCGCTCTAGCTGTTGGTAAAAACTATTGTTTTGTTCTTTAGCGTGTTCAGTCTCATTGGCAATGCCATCGAGAATGCTTAATAGCTCTTGGGTATCTTGAGAGGAACTCATGGTGGTGCTTTCCTTATAACGAGCTTGGATTTTGTGCTTTGCTTCGAGCCGCCTCAATGGTAATCATATTGCGACGTACCAATGATTGTAAGCATTGATCCAGTGTTTGCATGCCATATTGCTGACCTGTTTGCAAAATGACTGACATCTGAGCGATTTTATTTTCGCGAATTAAGTTACGAATGGCTGGTGTTGCAATCATGATTTCATGGGCTGCCACACGGCCTGAACCATCTTTGGTTTTTAACAAGGTTTGTGAAATCACTGCCCGTAAGCTTTCCGATAACATGGAACGAACCATTTCCTTTTCACCAGCAGGAAACACGTCAATAATACGGTCAACTGTTTTGGCTGCGCCTGTGGTGTGTAACGTACCAAACACCAAGTGACCCGTTTCAGCTGCGGTCAATGCTAGGCCAATGGTTTCTGGGTCACGCATCTCACCCACCAAAATCACATCCGGGTCTTCACGAAGTGCCGAGCGCAAGGCGTTGGAAAAACTCAATGTGTGTTCGTGTAGCTCACGTTGGTTAACCAAGCTTTTTTTACTCTTGTGTACAAACTCAATAGGGTCTTCAATGGTTAAAATATGGCCTTGCTCATTGTCGTTGATGTAGTCAATGATGGCAGCCAAAGTGGTAGACTTACCAGAACCAGTTGGCCCTGTAACCAGTACCAAGCCACGAGGCGTTTCGGCAATTTTTTTAAAAATAGGCGGTGCATCCAATTGTTCTAAGGTCAAAACAGTGCTGGGAATGGTACGAAATACAGCAGTAGGACCTCGGTTGCTTTGGAATGCATTGACACGAAAACGAGCAACATTCGGCAATTCAAACGAGAAATCGACTTCCAGCTCTTGTTGAAATACTTTGCGTTGAGTGTCATTCATGACATCGGTAATCATGGTAAACGCTTCTTCTGCAGTCACATCGGGCAAATTAATCCGACGGATATCACCATGCACCCTTATCATCGGTGGCAGTCCTGTGCTTAAATGTAAGTCAGATGCTTTGTTCTTGACACCGAAAGCGAGCAATTCAGTTATCTGCATGGTTAAGCCTTCCCAGTAGCTATAAGTAACATTGTGTTCAATAGAAGATTCTTTATGGATTTATCATAAATAAATCGTTAAAGCCATATTACATGACATTTGAAAAAGCAAACAGCTTCTTATGGGTAGAGAGTTATAAAATTAGGTAATGTTAAGAGGATTTTTGATAAATGCCAAACTTATTAATGAGATACAAAACAGTTACAGCAACTTTAGAGCATGTGGTTTCGGCCTCACATCGTGCGAAAGGCTCGGTTCAGTTACTGGCTGTGAGTAAAACCTTTCCTGCTGAGGATATTGCGACGTTGTATGATGCAGGCCAGCGTCTTTTTGGCGAAAATTATGTGCAAGAATGGGCTGATAAAGTGGCTCAATTATCCCATTTGCAAATTGAGTGGCATTTTATTGGCGCCTTGCAATCGAATAAAACCAGAACTGTTGCGGAACATGCACACTGGGTACACACTGTTGATCGGGTGAAGATTGCTGAGCGCTTACATGCCCAACGACCAGAAGAGATGCCAGTGCTGAATGTCTGCTTGGAAGTCAATGTATCGGGTGAGGTGCAAAAGCATGGCATGGCAGTGGATGATGTTCTTGATGTGGCAAATGCGATTTCTGAATTACCCAATTTAAGGTTGCGTGGTTTGATGTGCATTCCAACGGCAACTGATGATGTGAATATTCTAAAGCAGCAATTTAAGAAAATGCAGACTTTGTTATTAATGTTGCAACAATCAGGACACGATGTGGATACCTTATCTATGGGAATGAGCCAAGACATGGCTTTGGCAATTGAAAATGGTTCGACCATGGTGCGCGTTGGTTCGGCTATTTTTGGCTCTCGGCAGTATGCTTAAGACTTGAATTTTAAACATTTGCCTACATCTTTCGTCCGTGCTTAATTATATTGAAAGCTGACATGGTTATATTGTTTCAACAAGTGATTCTCATTTTGGCGCAGATTTGGGCTGTTTTGTGCATTGCTCGCATGATGCTACAAATGGGGCAGTTGCATTATAAGCACCCATTGGCTGAGTTTTGTGTACAAATGACACAGTGGATGGTTAAGCCTTTGCGAAAGGTGATTCCACCGATTAAACGAATGGATATGGCATCTTTAACTGCAGCCGTGATTGGTATTTACGCCGCTTACACGGTAAATAATCTGTTGGGTTTGATGGTTGGTGCTGGGTTTAGTACACAATCTTTGGTATTAAATGCGGTATTGACGCTGATTGATGTGAGCAAAGCTTTTGCCTATGTATTGTTAATAGGTGCGGTGATTCGCATGATTTTGAGTTATAGCAAACCGTATGCCCCCATTATGGCTGCCTTAAACCGTATTTTTGAACCATTAAGTCGCCCATTTAGAATGTTGCGTTATAAACAGTTTGATTTTTCAAGCAGCGTTGTGGTGATTTTGGCATGGATTTGGGTGTCAGCAGTTACGCCTGGTTTAAGCATGGCGGTTTACCAATGGCTGTTACGCTAATGCATCGATAAAATCGAAAAAGATGTTGTGAACATGCTGTTTTTTTAAAAACTATGATATGATGCGGCGGATTAGCAAAATTAGAAATTATGCTAAATGACTTTAGAAGTTGATTGTATAAAAACTGCGATTAATTAATTTGTCGCTGAACAGGCTACAGACTCATTGCTACAAGCGGAAAGAACAAATTATGGCGAAATTAACCGAACAAGATATTCTAAATTGGAATGGTCCAGAAGAAGAATACATGAATGATGACCATTTGGAATTCTTCAAGGATTTATTGCTTGGCCTGCAACAAGAATTGCTTGAAAATGCCAGTGCAACAACCAATCATTTACAAGAACAAGAGTCAACGCCAGATCCTGCAGACAGAGCAAGTCTGGAAGAAGAGTATGCTTTAGAATTGCGTACACGTGATCGTGAACGCAAATTGTTGAGCAAAGTTCAAGGGTCTTTGCGTCAAATCGAATCTGGCTCTTATGGCTTTTGTACCGATACGGAAGAGCCTATTGGTTTGAAACGATTGTTGGCTCGCCCAACGGCAAATTTATCATTAGAAGCGCAAGAGCGCCGTGAGCAAGTAAAACGTCAATTTGCAGATTGATGGCATGAGATTTTTAAAAAGAGGCTCCCAGACAGGGGGCCTCTTTTTTTATGGTTAATTTAAGTCAAATTGTATAAAGGTAATAAAAAACCATAGTATTATGATATTTGTATATTATTTTATGGTGTGTACGGCTGATCATTAAGGATTGCGCTATGGGCTTTTATCTTTTTACGTTGTTAAAGTTGACCATTGGTTTTGTGATTGTCATTTCGTATATGAATTACATGGGTAAGACGCAGCTCTCGCAAATGACACCCGTGGACTTTATTGGTAACTTTATTTTGGGTGGTATTGTGGGTGGTGTTATTTACAATGATAGCATTCCATT
Organism: Neisseriaceae bacterium; assembly: GCA_030146285.1. Taxonomy (GTDB): domain Bacteria; phylum Pseudomonadota; class Gammaproteobacteria; order Burkholderiales; family Neisseriaceae; genus JASLFS01. The sequence goes on from JASLBZ010000156.1 coordinate 16,924, forward strand.
TTACCAGTACATAATTATGTTGTTTCTGGGCATCGGTCTAATTTCTTTGTTCAATCACTTGAGTAAGAATTTTGATTTTTTTCGAAAGGTCACCATTGGCACGCCCATTGTTATCATTAAAGATGGTGCCTTCGTGATGCAGAGTATTTTAGAAAAAAGCAATAAAATAGACATTATTAATGTCTCTTCCATCTTGCATGCGCAAGGCGTGCATTCTTTTCAAGAAGTGCGTTATGCACAAATCGAGCCAAATGGTCAGATTACAGTCATCAAGAAAGATGAGCCATTGCCTTCTGTTATTGTTATGAAAAGCGGTCAGGTAATGGCTTCAGAGTTGGAAAAGATTGAAAAAGATGAAGATTGGTTAGATCGGCAGCTTTTGCAACAGAATATTCAGAAAAAAGAGCATGTGTTTTTAGCAGAATTCTGGGAAGATAAAATCACCTTTGTGTTAGAAGGTGGAAACATCAAACCAGATGATGCATTGCCAGAATAGGCATTGTTATTTTTTATCATTCGATTTCAGTCAGGAGGGCAATATGGGATTGGAAAATACGTTTCTTGCTTGGTTAACAAGCAATCAAGAAGCATTGCTGGGCTATTTGGTTAATATCGTCTCTGCATTGCTGATTTTGGCCGCAGGTATGATGATTGCCAGATTGGTGACCCGTTATAGTCAAGAGCTGATGTCACGTCGAGATATTGATCCAACCACCACTGGCTTTTTGAGCATGATTGTTCGTTATGGCATCATTATTTTTGCAGTGGTCATTGCCTTAGGAAATTTAGGTGTTAAAACAGCACCATTGATTACCATGTTAGGTGCTGCGGGTATTGCAGTTGGTTTGGCATTGCAAAGCTCATTGTCAAACTTTGCAGCAGGTTTGATTATGGTTATTTTTCGTCCTGTCAAAGTCGGTGACTATGTGGAAGTGTCTGGTAAGTCTGGTACGATTATGGCGATATCGATTATTTCTACCTCTTTAAAAGAAGCGAACGGCTACTTGCATACCATCCCAAACAACGCCATGATTAACAGTGCTGTTTCTAATTTAACAGGGAATGAGACACGCCGTACAGACTTGGTGATTGGGGTGGGATATGATTCAGATATCAAACAAGTCAAAGCAATCTTGAATGACATTGTTAAAAACCAAGTAGGAATATTGCCGCAAGAAAGCTTTTCTATTGAACTAGATGACTTAGCAGCTTCGAGTATCAATTTTTTAATTCGCTATTGGACCAATGTGCCAGATGTTTTGAGTACACGCTGGTCTATTTTAGAGCAAGTGAAAAATAGACTGGATGAAGCGGGTATTGAAATTCCATACCAAACCATGAGTGTGCATTTGCAAAATACCCCAGAGCAAATCAAAAAAACACATTAGGGTTTGAGTCAGTGACTTTGCCTTTGTAAAGTCACTTCATCACGCCTTTTCGTGGTGAGTATCATAAAAAAAGCATTACAGGCTGCCTAGATAGGCAGCCTGTAATGCTTTTTTGGTTTTGGTTTGACAATTTTTAAACGCTTTTGGGTGGAATTATTTTTAAAGCTATATATAGTATGTTTGGTGTTTTGCTTTAGCTCTTTTCTTTGTGATTTTAGCCTG
>JASLBZ010000115.1 GCA_030146285.1 Neisseriaceae bacterium
ATATAACCATCTGCACGCTCAACCATTTGTGGTAAGACTTGGCGGGTTAAATAGGTTAAGCCCAAAATATTGGTATGAATCATGGTTTCCCAGTCTTCATATTGCACGTCTTGTGCGGGCTCTAAGCCCAAGGCCAAGCCAGCATTGTTGATTAAGGCATCAATACAAGCAAATTCACCGGTTAATGATGACAAGGCTTGATTGACTGATTTTTTATCGGTGACATCCAAGGCCAATGGCAAAAATCGTTCGCCCAGTTCTTGTCGCAAATTTTGTAATTTTTCGGTGCGTCTTGCTGCGCCAATAACATGGTAGCCTGCTTGTACGAATGTGCGACATGCTGCTGCGCCAAAGCCAGTTGATGCACCTGTGATTAAAATCGCCATGCTTTTCTCCTTTGGATTTTAAACGTTTTATCCTACGCTGCTTTGATGGCTCTGTGAAGGTGGCTCAGCTTGGATTTTATGGCTTAAAAAATCAATAAAAGACCTCACTTTGGCACTTAAATATTCCCGATTGATGTAGGCTGCGTAAATGGTCACCGTAGGAATGTGCCATTCCGGCAAAACCTGTACCAATAACTTGTGTCGCAAGTCATCTTCGACCAGTGATGCGGGTAAAAAGGCAATGCCATTGTGTTGTCTGGCTAAGCTGTGTAAAAAGCGAGTGTCATTGGCATTGATGGCTGCTTGAAGGTGAATGTGGCTGATTTCATCTGCACGCCTAAAATCCAGATTTTCCATATCGGCATAACTGGGTAGCAATGTGGCGTGGTGAATGAGGTCTTGTGGCGTTGCAATGGGTGGATGTTGTTGTAAATATTCTGGCGTTGCCACGGCAAAAAAAGGCATGCTCACCAAAGGTTTTACAATCAAAGACGGAGAAGGTTTGGCGGTCGCCCGTAGGGCAAGGTCATAGCCTTCTTCAATCAAATCAACAAAGTGATTGTTGATGTTCATGGACAAGATTACATCAGGATATTGTTGGCGGTATTGTGTGATCCACAAGGCCAATTTGTCATTGGCAAGCCAAGCTGGCAAGGTGATTTTTAACGTGCCTTTGGGTTGAATCGCTCCTGCACTGGCCGTTCTGGCTGCGCTGTCTAAAATTTCCAAAGCAATATTGGATTCTTGCAAGTAATTTTCACCTGCCTCGGTGAGGCTAAGGCGTCGGCTGGTGCGGGTGAGTAAACGTGCTTGCAAACGTGCTTCTAAATGGGTGAGGTGTTTGCTTGCCATGGCTGTGGACATATTGAGTTCTTGCGCCGCTTGGGTGAAGCTGCCACTTTTGACGACTTGATGGAACACGCGAATGCTGGTGAATAAGTCCATGATTGTTTCCTATTAGGAAATAATTCTTATAAAAAACCATTATAGATTGCCTAATATTAAAAAACTATACTGTGCTCATGATTTCAATACCGCAAAAGAATGGATACAAAATGGATACAACAGCAAGTATTTGGACACAATGGCAGCCTAGAATGTTGGCGATTTTCCGCATGGTCGTGGGCTACAACTTTATGTTGCATGGCACAGCCAAATTGTTTGGTGCACCACACATTGACATGTTCGATGGTTTGCAATTGTTTTCATTGATGGGTTTGGCTGGTGTGTTAGAGACGGTTGGTGGCTTATTGATTATTTTGGGCTTGTTCACTCGCATCAGCGCTTTTGTTTTGTCTGGCTTTATGGCTGTTGCCTATTTCATGGCGCATGCCAGTGTCGGTACGGTGTTACTGCCACTGTTAAACGGCGGTGAGCTGGCGGTTATTTATGCGTTTGCTTTTTTGTACTTTGTGTTTGCAGGCGCTGGTGCTTGGTCTTTGGACAATCGAAAACAAACACAATAAACCAATCTCAATTCACATACCCACTAAAAAGAGCCCATGAATCATCATGGGCTCTTTTGTGTTATCACGCAGCATAGGGCAAAGGTGGCATTCTGTTTTCAGATGAAAGTAAATTTGCTTTGCACAGGCATAAAATAAGCGTACTATTTATGAGAATCATTATCACAAGGTTTAAGAAATGTTAGTCGCTTTTTTGATTATGCTGCGCGAAGGCTTAGAGGCAGCCTTAATCGTTGGCATTGTGGCCAGTTTTTTGAGGCACTCAGGGCATGGCTATTTGATGAAATATGTCTGGAGTGGCGTGGTTTTGGCTGCTTTGATGTGCTTGGGTGTGGGTTATGGTTTTCATGTGTTAACGGGTGAAATTCCACAAAAACAGCAAGAATTTTTTGTGGGCGTGATTGGTGTGGTTGCTGTTGTGATGATTACGTCCATGGTGTTTTGGATGAAAAAAGCAGGCAAGCAAATGCAAGGCGAGCTACAAAATTCAGTGCAAAAAGCCCTGAATAAGGGGCGTTTTCAAGGTCTGGCTTTGGTCGCCATGGCATTTTTAGCGGTGGCGCGCGAAGGTCTGGAGTCGGTTTTTTTCTTAATCTCCGTTTTTGAGCAAAGCGAAGGCTATGCCATGCCGTTGGGTGCAGTATTGGGTGTTGCCGTTGCTGTATTGCTCGGCGCGCTGATTTACCAAGGTGGCTTGCGTTTGAATTTGGCCAAATTCTTCCGCTTTACGGGTGCTTTTTTAATCGTGGTGGCTGCTGGGTTGCTAGCAGGTTCTTTGGGGGCATTTCACGAAGCAGGGGTGTGGAATGGGCTACAAACCATTGTGTTTGATGCTACGGATGTTTTGTCTGTGCACACCACCTTGGGCACATTTTTGGCAGGATTGTTGGGTTACAACGACCACCCAAGCGTGGGAGAGTTAGGTATTTGGTTCTTGTATTTGGTGCCAACCTTATATTGGTTCTTTAAGAGTGATAAAAAAGCAGTTAAACCACAAGCTGTGGCGAACGCATAAGCATTTTGATTAAAAATAAAATAGAAAGTAAATTCATGAATACATTGGTTAAAACATCATTGGCAACGGCTGTGGTTATGGTCTTGGCAGCTTGCGGTGGTAAAGAAGACAAAACAGACACAAGCGCGACAGCTTCTGCTGGTGCGCAAGGCAATCCAGATGTACAAGTTGCTGTTAACGATAAGGCTTGTGAGCCAATGGAATTAACCGTTCCTGCAGGTAAAACCACATTTATCATTAAAAACAACAGCAGCAAAGCTTTGGAATGGGAAATTCTTAAAGGCGTGATGGTGGTGGATGAGCGTGAAAACATTGCACCAACATTAACACAAAAATTGACCGTGAATTTAGCTCCCGGAGAGTATGACATTACTTGTGGCTTGCTGAGCAACCCAAAAGGCAAATTGGTTGTGACAGAAAACAAAGACTTTAAAGCCGATGCCCATGTTGCTGATATGGCCGCTTTAGAGCAGCCTTTGACTCAGTACAAAACGTATGTACAAGGTCAGGTCAAGGATTTGGTAGCGCGAACAGAAGTTTTTGTTGGTGCAATTAAGGCAGGAGATAAAGCCAAAGCCAAATCCATTTATGCTTACACGCGCCAACCTTATGAGCGCATTGAGCCGATTGCTGAATTGTTCAGTGATTTGGATACTGCCATTGACGTGCGTGCAGATGATTTTAAAGACCAGGAAAAAGACCCTGAATTCACAGGTTTTCACCGACTTGAGTATGCATTGTTTGCGCAAAATGATTTAACGGGCATGGATAAAATGGCTGACAAATTATTGGCGGATGTTAAAGAGTTACAAACACGCATTGATGCATTGGCTTTCCCTGCCAATAAAGTGGTTGGTGGTGCTGCGGCTTTGATTGAAGAAGTGGCCATGAGCAAAATCAGTGGTGAAGAAGAGCGTTACAGCCACACCGATTTGGATGATTTTGATGCCAACGTGGCAGGCGCGAAAGAAATCTTGAATTTATTCCGCAAAAACTTAGTAGAAAAAGACGAAGCTTTGGTTGCAACGGTGGATGCCAATTTCAAAACAGTGGATGGTATTTTGAACAAATACCGTAAAGGCAACGGTTTTGAAACTTACGATAAATTGAGTGAAGCAGACAAAACAGCATTAAAAGCACCTATTAATACATTGGCTGAGGAATTGGCTAAGTTCCGTGGTGTTTTGGGTTTAGATTAAACCCTTGGTTTTTGGGTCAACAGTTTCAGGCAGCCTAGGCTGCCTGAACATATTTCAAGTCGGATGAAAGCAAACATGGACAATCCACAAAAAAATCCAGTCTCTCGTCGAGGGCTATTAAAAGGTTTGGGTGCTGCAGGTTTGGTTGGCGTTGGTGCTGCAACTGGTTTTTTGGCTGGGCAGCAACAAGGCAAAAAACAAGCAGCGATCAGCGCAAATGAACACAGTAGTTTGCATTATGACTGCTATGGTGAGCACCAAGCGGGGATTGTGACGCCGCATCAGCCATTCAATATTACTTGTGCTTTTGATGTGTTGGCGAAGACACCACAACAGTTGCAACGATTGCTGCGTATGCTAACTGCGCGGATTGAGTTTTTAACCGCTGGTGGGGTTTTGCCTGATTTGGACCCTAAGTTGCCACCTGCGGGCAGTGGCATTTTGGGGCAAACGATTTTACCTGATGGATTAACCATTACCATTGGACTGGGTGCGAGTTTGTTTGATGAGCGTTTTGGCTTGGCAGATAAAAAACCCATTCACTTACAAGAAATGAAACGTTTTTTTAATGATGCTTTGCAAGCGGATTGGTGTGACGGGGATTTGTCTTTGCAGTTTTGTGCTAACAGCCCTGAAACCAATATCAATGCGATTCGAGACATTGTTAAAAACACCACTTCTTTAATGAGCATTCGTTGGAGCTTGGATGGTTTTTTACCCAAAGCACCCACAGGAACGGCACCGCGCAATTTGTTTGGTTTTCGTGATGGCTCAGCCAACCCTGATGTGAGTGACAAGACCATAGCCAATGAAGTCTTGTGGACAGGAAAAGCACCCAATAGCTTAAATGAACCGGCTTGGGCGACGAATGGCACATACCAAGCTATTCGCTTGATTCGCCACTTTGTTGAGTTTTGGGACAGAACACCATTACAAGAACAAGAAACCATTTTTGGACGAGTGAAAGAAACGGGCGCGCCTTTGGGGAAAACCAAAGAAAGCCAAGTGCCCGATTACCAAGCCGATTTAGAAGGTAAGGTAACACCTTTGGATGCGCACATTCGCCTTGCCAATGATCGAACGGCAAACTTCAAAAAACACTTGTTGTTTCGCAGACCGTATGATTATTCCTTGGGCTTGAGTAAAGCAGGGCAATTGGACATGGGTTTGAATTTTATTTGCTACCAAGCCAATTTGGAAGATGGATTTATTGCGGTCCAAAAAATGCTGGATAAAGAGCCACTAGAAGAGTACATCAAGCCATTTGGTGGTGGTTACTTTTTTGTGTTACCAGGTGTTAAAAAAGGCGAATTTTTTGGGCAAGGTTTGTTTGTGTGATGCTTTAAAAAGCCATCGTTAAGATGGCTTTTTATATGGCTGTTGTATTGGATTTGTGAGTAGGTTTTTTTAAAGGGCTGTGCGAGAATAGACAGCTAATTGACATGAAGAAAAAGACATGAAGTGTTGGTATAACTGGTTTGAAAACAGGCTGGATCCTTATCCAAATGAGGCATTTAAGCCACCTGAATATAAGTTAGGCATGTTTGTGCGTGCTTGCATGCGTGGTACAGGATTTTGGTTGGTGTTGTTGATGATTTTAACCGCTGGGGTCGGCGTATTTGAAGCTGTCTTATTCCAAATGATGGGTAAGATTGTGGATTGGATGAGCCACT
>JASLBZ010000116.1 GCA_030146285.1 Neisseriaceae bacterium
GCCGCCTATACAGCGAGCAATGGCTTCCCCTTCTTCTTTTTCAATCTCAGAACCACAAACAGGACAAACACCAGGCAGCCTGTACTGCGGTGATACTGGCTCGGCAATCATATGACTAAATAAATCATCCCCAACCACGGCTTCTGTCATTGGGCGCCGTTCTAACAACACCCGCACCACTTCAGGAATCACATCGCCAGCACGGCGCACCACCACGCTGTCGCCAACTCGTACATCTTTTCGCTGCGCTTCACCTTCATTGTGTAGCGTGGCATTGGTCACCGTCACACCACCCACATTCACAGGCTCCAAACGCGCCACAGGCGTTATGGCACCCGTGCGCCCAACTTGAACATCAATGGCATTGACAATGGTAATGGCTTCCTCAGCAGGAAACTTATGTGCAATCGCAAAGCGTGGTGCTCTGGCAATAAAACCCAAGGCATGTTGCTGTGCCAATGAATTCACCTTTACCACCATGCCGTCGATTTCAAATGGCAATGTGCTTCTGCGCTTGCCCATGGCTTCAAAAAAGGCCAAGACCTCATTCATGTTTTGGCAGACTTGCCAGTCTTCATCACGAGGGACGCACACTCCTAAGTTAGCTAAGAACGCAAGTTCTTGTGCATGGCTTGTCAATGTTATTTCATCGGACAATTGGGCAATGCTATAGGCAAAAAAGCCCAATTTGCGTTTGGCTGTGACTTTTGAGTCTAATTGCCTTAATGAGCCTGCTGCCGCATTTCTAGGGTTCGCAAACGCTTTTTGTCCCATGGCCAATTGCGCTTGATTTAAGGCTTCAAAATCTGCCTTAAACATCAACACCTCACCACGAACTTCCAATAACTTAGGAATGTTTTCACCCACAAGTTCTAATGGCACGGATGCAATGGTTCTGACATTTTGGGTGACATCCTCGCCCTCAAAACCATCTCCTCGTGTTGCCGCTTGCACCAAAACACCCTCTTCATAGATCATGCTCACGGCCAAACCATCAAATTTGGGTTCAGTGACATACTCAAAAGCTTGTGTTCCTAAGCTGCTTTTGATGCGCTCATCAAAAGCCTGCATCTCTTGGTGATCAAACAAACCGGTGGCTTCATCCATGGGTGAAAAGCCATTGCTCAAAGACAGCATTGGCACCGTATGGGTGACAGTATTGAATTGACTTAACGCTCGTCCACCCACGCGCTGTGTAGGACTGTTTGCTTTTGCCCATTCAGGATGCATTAATTCAGCAGCTTGTAAGGCCTTAAAAATTTTATCGTATTCAGCATCAGGAACGGATGGCGCATCTTGTACATAATACTCATCGTTGTATTGCTTTAATAAATCTGTCCAAGCAGCCATTTGCGCTTGCGTGATGGGATTTGCCATAATTACCGTTCCTGTTTCAATCGTGATGGCTATTTTAACCCATCTGGCCTTAACCAATACAAAAAAGCTTGGCCACCGATTTGCAGTGACCAAGCTTTTGTTATTTGAGCGTTGCAAGCAGCACTTTAGCCTTTTAGGCGTTGGCGATTTTTTAAAATGGGTAATAATTTTTGATGCATATTGCGCATGGTTTGCTCTGTGGTTTCCCAGTCAATGCAAGCATCGGTCACAGAAACACCGTATTGCAATTGACTTAAATCACTGCTTAAGGATTGAGCGCCCCAATTTAAATGACTTTCCACCATCAAACCAACGATTGATTCATTGCCATCCACAATTTGTTGGGTGACATTCTCCAAAACCAATGGCTGCAATGCTGGATCTTTATTGGAGTTCGCATGGCTGCAGTCAATCATAATATTGGTTGGAATATTGGCTTTATTCAATGCTTGCTCACACACATCAACGCTCGGCGCATCATAATTCGGCTTACCATTACCACCACGCAAAACCACATGACCATAAGCATTGCCTGTTGTCTCTACCAATGACACTGCACCTTGCTGATTGATTCCCATAAAGCGATGCGCACTGGATACCGATTGCAAAGCATTAATGGCCACAGCCAAGCCACCATCTGTACCATTTTTAAAACCAACGGCCGAAGACAAGCCTGAAGCCATCTCACGGTGGGTCTGTGACTCAGTGGTGCGAGCACCAATGGCGGACCAACTGATCAGCTCTTGCAAGTATTGCGGCGTGATTGGATCAAGTGCTTCAGTTGCTGTTGGCATGCCTTGCTCAGCCAAATCCAATAACAATTGGCGGCCAATGTGCAAACCATCTTCAATTTTAAACGAATCATCCAGATAAGGATCGTTAATCAAACCTTTCCAGCCCACGGTGGTGCGTGGTTTTTCAAAGTAAACCCGCATAATCAGATACAAACTGTCCGATACTTCTTCTGCCAACACAGCCAAGCGTTTCGCATATTCATGGGCAGCCTTAATGTCATGAATAGAACATGGGCCAATCACCACAAACAAGCGATGGTCTTTGCCATCCAAAATATCGCGCACCACTTGGCGCGCCTCAATCACGGTTTGTCTGGCGGTATCGGTTAATGGTAATTTTTGCTTCAGCTGCTCAGGGGTAATTAAAGCAATGTTCGAAGCAACATTCACATCATTAATGCTGGATTTTAAATTCATGGCGTTTCTCAATAGTAGATGGTAGATATCTTGGTCTTTTATGGTTGGCAGTATCGTTTTAGACAAAGAAAAAGACAAGCTTCGCGGCTTGTCTTTGGTTTTTGTATGGCTTAAGAAAACAAACGGCGGGTCAAATCACTGCCTGGCACCAAACCCACTTTGCTCATTTCTTCTTGGCGACTGATTACATAGCGGCGAATGTCTTTTAAAGACTGCATGGACAATTCTTCTAAATTATCGTCCACCAAATCCAAGCCCAATTGGCTTGAGAGCTTCACCACCAAGTCCATAAACTGATCGAATGCTTTGGCGCCTTGTGCAACATTGGGCACATCAAACAACAGACTAAAGCCACGATAGGCTTGGTTGTCCAAAGCAGCGGCCGTGAATGGCTGGCCATCTAGCGCCACAGCACTGAAGATATTAGCGCCGGCTTCATCGGCAAAAACAAACGTGCCGTCATCACTTAATTCAAAGCCAATATTTTGTAAGGCGCTGCGAATCACAGCACCCATTAATGATTCACGTGAAACAAGGTGCATCGCAATCATTTGATCCACTCGTGCACACAAATCATCCAATGGTTTGGCCACATTCAAATAATCATCCGCATCTGTTAGCAACACTTGAGCATTCATTTTCATGGCAAAAGCTTGCACATGATCAGAGAAGGCCAGAATGTCGTCACGACTGACCAAGCCCACTCGGCTAATGCCTTGCAAACCCATCACAAAACCTTGGTAACGTACGCTTGGAATGGGCTCTGCCAATTGAAAATGGTCATCCATTGTGCAACCAATCACACGAAAAAAATGACGATTGCTAAGGCGTGGCAATGCATGCAATTCTTGTGGCTCATCCAAAGCCACATAAGCCATGTAATCAAATCGCTTATCAAACCAAGGCAAATCAATATTGGCCAATTCTTTGATGGTAAACAAAGCCTTATCGCGCTTGCTTGCTGGCGCGCTTGCAAATAATTTTTCTTTTTTCTCTTGGGGTTTTGCTGCTTTTTCTGCGTCTAACTTAACATCTGGCAAGACAGCACCAGTCTTCTGTTCACCAACAGTTTCTGTTTGAAATGTTTCAGCATCCGCTGCCACAGCCTGAACATGATTATCAGCATATGCCTCATCAGCGTGAGCCGCTGATACTTTCATTGCCTTCTTACCCATGCCAAATGCCGGTTTTAATTGCTCACCACCGGTAACAGAGCTGTCACTGTCTCGCACTTGTTTCCTGTTGCCATCTAGCAATGCATCTTGATCAGAATGGCCAAACTGCTGACGAATTTGTTTGCGATAACGATTCTCTTGATACAAGTTATACAACAATACTGCCAAGATAATGACAGCACCAATTATTAAAACGATTAAAGTTGTTTCATTCATACCTTACGCTCTTCGCTCTTTATATGTTATTTGATACAGCTAATGCATAGAATTGAAAACAAATTATAACGGAAATCCACCATTCATCCAGCATTACTCATGATTTAATCGTTGTTTCTGGGTAAATACAGGAAGTCCATGACTCGCTAAACGTTGCCAGTCAAAGAAATGACCAGGATCTGTTTTGCGATTGGGAGCGATGTGCTCATGCCCTGTAATGCTTTTAATCGGGTAATGTTGCTGCAGCTCAATCAACAAAGGGATCAAACTGGAATATTGCTCATCGGTAAAGGGCTCAAAATCACAACCTTCTAGCTCAATGCCAATTGAAAAATGATTGCATTTTTCACGGCCACCAAAAGAAGACACACCGGCGTGGTATGCCATGTTGTCACACGAGACAAATTGATTCACAACACCATTTCGCTCAATCACAAAGTGACTTGATACCCGAAAATTCACCAATACGCTGAAAAAAGGATGGGCATTGGCATCAATTTGATTTAAAAACAACTGATGAATCGCCCCTTGCCCATACTCAAATGGTGGCAAAGAAATATTGTGTAAAACAATCAAATCAATCACCGTGCCATCGACTCTGGCTTCTTGATTGGGTGAATTGTATTGTTTTGCGCTGGATAATCGCCCTGCTTCTAACATTTTTTTGGCTCACTAAAACCGTTATCGCCACAGTATAACATTTGATTTTATTTAAAAAGCATATGTAACAACAAAAAACGCAACAGTTCCAGAATCAGAATAAACAACAGATGACAAAAGAATACAACAAGGCTCAAAACGGTAGAAAACCGCAATGGCGCACCCAACAGGGATCGAACCTGTGGCCTCCAGCTTCGGAAACTGACGCTCTTCCAACTGAG
>JASLBZ010000228.1 GCA_030146285.1 Neisseriaceae bacterium
GCACTGCCTAAATGCAAGAGTATTTCTTTACCAATTTCTGGTGTCGCCAAGCGTTTTGCCAAAGCTTCTTCTAATTCTTCTCGTGTATTGCAAGCATGCTCTGAGCTACCATAACGAACCACGCACGGATAACCACCAACTAACGTGCTGATTTCTGCAATTTTCAATCTTCTATAGTAATTTTCACCTGTTCTGTCCATGTACAGCGTCATGACATCTGCACGATCAACAATCAATTCCAGCGTATTGTTGCTGAAATCACAGATGTTTTGATTAAAGTGACTTAAGACGGCCCCAATTTCTTTTCCTTCGCGATCTTTCTCAACTGCTGAAGCAATGCCCTTACGAATGGCGCCAAAAAAATCAGCCATATGTCCCGCCTTTCTTTACCATACTGCCAAAATAGCAAATTAATTAAATGGATTTAATTACCGTACCGACCGATTTAAAATGATATAAGAATAATAGCAAACTTTCCTTTGCTGGTCACAACCATAATGGATATCAATGATTTTTGAGGCGTTTTTCAACATTATGTTGTAAATGTAAGACGAATGAGTCCCTCACCAATGCTGTTGATTGTTAATTTTATTAAAGATTTCTGCATTCATTGACCCATAAAAAAAGCAGCCTTTTCAGGCTGCCTTTCATGCATCAATAGGTGCTTACTTATTAAGTAAGGTATTCACATAGCGACTCACACCTTCTTTAACATCAAAAAATGTATCGGCATAACCCACATCACGCAATGCTTGAATATTGGCCTCAGTAAAACTTTGGTACTTGCCTTTCAAGCCTTCAGGAAAGTCGATATAGCGAATAGAACCGTTAGCCACCAAATCCTCTAGGCTTAATTCAGGCAAACCATCTGCAACACGACAAGCATTCACTGTTGCCACAGCCAACTCATTAAATGTCTGGCTGCGTCCTGTGCCCAAATTAAAGATGCCTGATAAATCTGGGTGGTCAAAGAAGAACATATTCACCTTAACAACATCTTCCACGCTGACAAAATCACGACGCTGCTCACCAGCAGAGTAATCTGCATATTCACCAAAAAGCTCAACATAACCACGCTCACGGTATTGGTTAAAGTGGTGAAATGGCACCGATGCCATGCGTGCTTTGTGCTGCTCACGATTGCCATACACATTAAAGTAGCGAAAACCTGCAACGGGTGCGGTTAAACCAGCTTGCATACGGCGACGCAACACTTGATCAAACAAAAACTTAGAATAGCCATAAACATTCAATGGCTGCTCTAGTTCACGTTTTTCTTCAAAAATCTCACCCTTACCATACACAGCTGCGCTAGAAGCGTAATAAAAAGGAATGCGCTCATCTTGGCACCAATCCAACAAATCCAAGGTATATTGATAGTTATTGTTCATCATGTAGGCGCCATCATGGTTCATGGTATCTGAACATGCACCTTCATGGAAAACGGCTTCAATTTGGCCACCAGAGAAATAATGATTATTGACCAATTTCAAAAACTCATGCTTATCCAGATAGTGTTCAATATCGGCACTGGCTAAATTTTTGAATTTATCACCGGATGTTAAATTATCAACGGCAATAATGTCGGTAATTCCACGCTCATTTAAGGCTGCAACAATATTGCTGCCAATAAAGCCTGCTGCGCCTGTCACCACGATACTCATGCATTATCCTCACTGTGCATATTTGCACTTAACAATTCTTGTTGCGTACACACGGCCGTACCCAATTTCGCCACCACAATACCTGCAGCCACATTGGCTAAAGTCATGGCTTGTTCAATGCTAAATCCAGCAGCCAAACTTAAACCCATGCTGGCGATAACCGTATCTCCTGCACCCGAAACATCAAAAACTTCTTGTGCATGCGTGGGCTGATGGTGAACATAATCTTGCTCAAACAAACTCATGCCTTCTTCGCTGCGCGTTAGCAATAAGGCTTTTAAGTCTAATTTTTCACGCAAGCGCTGGGCTTTTTCGGCCAATTGCTCTTCACTTGACCAACTGCCAACCACTTCTTTAAGCTCTGAGCGATTGGGCGTCATCATGGTCGCGCCCTCGTATTTTTGATAATCATCCCCTTTGGGATCGATCAAAATAACTTTGTTTTTTGCACGCGCCAAGTCAATTAACTGCTGCACATGGCGCAAGCTGCCTTTGCCATAATCCGACAAAATAATCACTTGGTAATCATCCAAGACATGCTTGAATTGCTCAATCAAAGCCTGTAAAGCAGCATCATGTGGCGCATCTTCAAAATCCAAGCGAATCAATTGCTGGTTACGAGCCACCACACGCAGCTTAATGGTCGTCGAAACGGTTTCATCCTCAATGGCATGAAAGTCAATTCCCATGTCCTGCATCATGCTTTGCAATGTATGTGCTGCTTCGTCTGCGCCAGTAATCGATAACAATCCAGCTTGACCACCTAAGCTGGCAATATTGCGAGCCACGTTAGCAGCCCCGCCAGCTCTTTGGTCAACTTTTTCAATTTTTGCCACTGGCACTGGTGCTTCTGGTGAAATGCGATGAGTATCGCCAAACCAATAGCGATCTAACATCACATCCCCCACCACCAAGACTTTGGCACTGGCAAGGCTTTGTTGTAAATGCTGTTTTGAAATTTGCAAGGCGTGTAAAACAGACATGCTTTTTTCCTTTATTTCAATAAGCGAGCATCAAACAAAGCATTGGCATCTTCATTGACACTGCGAAGCACAAGCAATGGATCTTTTGCTTGGGTAATAGGACGACCCATTACCAAAAAGTCCGATCCGGCAGTCAATGCTTCACTTGGCGTCATAATTCGACGTTGGTCATCATGAATGCCATGGCTTAGGCGAATGCCCGGAGTCACCAATAAAAAATCATTGCCCAGTGTTTGTTTTAATGGCTTGGCTTCATGCGCCGAACACACCACACCATCCATACCTGATTTTTTGGCCAAAGTAGCCAAATTAATCACTTGCTGCTCAACCGTATTTTGAATACCAAGCTCAGTCAAATCGCTTTGTTCCATACTGGTTAAAACCGTCACAGCAATTAACAAGGGTTTATTGTGTTCATTGGCAATGGCTTCAGCAGCAGCCTCCATCATGCGAGAGCCACCACTAGCATGCATATCCACCATCCAAACACCCATTTGCGCAGCCACTTTACAAGCCTGAGCGACCGTATTGGGAATATCATGGTATTTCAAGTCTAAGAAAATTTTAAAACCTTGATTCACCAAGTTTTCAACCAAACTGCGTCCTGTTGCTGTAAACAACTCTTTGCCAATTTTCAACTGACACACACTTGGATCCAATTGACGCACAAACGCCAATGTCTCTTCAGAACTAGGAAAATCCAAAGCCACAATAACAGGGGTTTTACTGGCTTGATTTTGATTAAAAGATGACATTAATGGATTCAATTTTTATACCTCAATTTTATTGGGAGTGAATGTTTCCCATTTATTACATGCTGGACAATGCCAGAAGAAAACCTGCGATTTAAAATGACAGTGGCGGCAACGGTATACCAATGCTTTTTGTGCATAGCGACCCACCACTTGGCGAATCATGTCTGTATCTGCGCGCCACGCAGGGTCTAAATGTGACATTTTTAAACCCAATAAACGGTAAACACCTTTTAAATCAGGCTTCACACGCACCAGATCCACCACCAATTCAGCAGCAGGCTGCTCACCTTCTAAAAGCAAGGCTTTTTCATAAATCACATCCACCAAATCCAATTGTGAGAATGTTTTGGCATAACCAACCAGCACAGCCAATCCCTCACTGGCCTTGCCCAAGCCATCATAAGCATCATAAAGACGCTCACCCACCATACTCAAATAAACATGGTTTTGTTTTTCAATGGCAGTATAAGATTCAATGGCAGCCTGAAAGTCATCATTTTGCAAATACACATCACCCAAAATCATATTGGCTCGAGTGCATTTTCGATTGGTAATTAAAGCTTGATTGGCAAAACTGCGTGCGGCTTCAAAATTGGATTGAAACAAAGCCGTTTGAGCCAACTCGCAATAGAACTGAGCCACTTCAAATTGGTAGGTTTGTTCGTCATGACTTAGGCGTGAAGCCGTGGCAATGGCTTTTTCCCAATCTCGGTCTTGTTGGTAAATATTCAATAAGACTTCACGGGCTTTTTTACCAGAATGGCCTTTGTCCAAATCTTGAAAAATGGTTTCTGCACGGTCAACCAAGCCCGCACTTTGAAAGTCCTGTCCTAATTCAAACAACACTTCATCTCGTTTTTCACCAACCAAATCAGGTGATGCCAATAATGCTTGGTGCAAGCGAATCGCTTTGTCATTTTCACCTCGTTGGCGATACAACTTTCCCAAGGTCAAATGCAATTCATAAGACTGTGGCTCTTGACGCAATACTTCGGCCAAAGAAGCTGCCGCAATATCAGTTTTTCGATCCACCAAAGCAGCCAAACCTTTGTAAAAACCGGTTGGGACAGATTTGGCCTGTTTAAGAACAGCACGCATATCAACACGGGCTGCAAACCAACCCATAGCAAAAAAAACAGGTAGCAGCGCCAAAGGCAATAACCACCACCAAATATCAGATTCCATCATTTTTTATTTCAATCAATATAGTGCAATTTAAGGGTGAATCGGTGGGATTTTTGCAGCAATTTCTTCGTCAACGATAACCGCAGTGGTTGTTGTGACTTCATCTTTGCGGATTTTAGCTTGTTTTTTAAGCTCATTACGCAATCGCACATTCTCATGGCGCAAAGTCATGATGCGACCTAACATGGCAAAAATGCCAAAAACCGTGCCAATAACAAAGAAAATAAGCAATAAAACAATTAATGGCCACTCTACTGGCGTACCAAAGAGCCAGTTAAAACTCACCAATTGGGTATTTTTTAGGGCAACGACCAATAAGGCCAATAAGATTATTATTTTGATAATGCGATAAATGTATTTCATGGAGAACGCCCTTTTCATGCATGAATTTTTAAGTTGTCACATTTTAGCCCATAAATTTCCAAAATGCGAAGAAATACCCAGTAAAAAAACCGGAAACGTCACAAGATGATGCTTCAGCCTGCCAAGCATTCTTGTGTTTAAGCCTTATTTCATTTTCTCAAGCTCCAAACAGATAAGCCTGATAAACAATACACCTTACCCTAAAACACATTAAGCCATCGTAATATTTTAGCGACTTTATTAGCACTTTTAAAAGAACAACCTTAGAAACAATCTGCACCAACACCGAATATCAAACCTGTTTTTTAGTACTCTAGCATCAATCACAAAAGAGCGAACTTAACCAACCACACAAGATGACAACAGTCTTTATCAAAACACGACAAAACCCTGCCCTTAAAAGGATTTTTAGACGCAAACAGGTAAAAATCCACAATACCAGCCTTGCTTCACTTATCTATCCGCCTCATTTGCATTATAATCATCAAAAAAGCAGCCTAATGCACACTTCAGGCTGCATGACTGTTTACTATTACTTCTATGGAATGCAACCATGACAACCAACAATACCGATGTTGTGACAATTACCCCTGCTGATTTACCATTGCATTGCCCAACAGCAATCGCTGGCATTTGGAACCAACATCCTTTGGTGTATTTACCCATTGAATCTAACAGCAGCATCAGTTGCCCATATTGCGGCACCACTTACCATTTGGATGGTGAAGTACCACACCACTCTGCGATTTAATCACGCCAATGCCCAATAAAATTCTTATTGTATCCCCATCTTGGATTGGCGATTGCGTGATGTCTCAGCCCATGCTCGTTGCCATCAAACAGCAACAGCCTGATGCTCACATTGATGTGTATGCGCCCAAATGGTCACAAGCTGTGTATGAGCGCATGCCTGAAGTGGATGGCATCCTGACCAATCCTTACGGACATGGTGCCATTAAATTATGGCAACGCTACCAAGATGGCCGCAACTTGCGCAAAAGCCATTACGACCAAGTTATTGTTTTGCCTGGTTCGTTAAAATCGGCTTTGGTGCCTTTTTTTGCCAAAATCAAAACCCGAACCGGCTTTGTTGGCGAGTCTCGTCACGGCCTGTTAAACGACATTCGTGTATTGGATGAGCAAGTATTGCCCATGATGGTCGAGCGTTATGCTTCTTTGGCATACCCTAAAAACAGCGTATTACCCACGCCACTGCCCTATCCTGCCTTATTGAGTCGACCAGAGAATCAACAAAAAGCAGTGCAAGATTTGGGTTTAAACACCCAACGTGAAGCTGTTGGCCTTTGTCCGGGAGCTGAATATGGTCCAGCCAAACGCTGGCCTGTTTCACACTTTATTGATTTGGCTAAAAAATGCGTTGCTGAGGGTTTGCAAGTGTGGATTTTTGGGTCAGCCAAAGATGCATCGATTGCCCAAGCCATACAAGCAGCCGTACCAGAACACTGCGTTGATTTATGTGGGCAAACCAGCTTAGGTCAAGCCATTGATTTGATTGCTAAGACATGCTTTGTCGTTTGCAATGATTCTGGCTTGATGCACGTGGCTGCATCCTTAAATCGACCTTTAGTCTGCATTTATGGCTCTTCCAGCCCTCACCACACACCGCCCTTATCAGATAAGGCTGCCATAGCAACACTGAATTTGCCTTGCAGCCCTTGTTTTGAGCGCGTTTGTCCCTTAGGACATACCGATTGCTTGAATAAGTTAATGCCAGAAATGGTTTGGCAAATGGTAGAAAGCCTGATCAAAGTCAACCACGGCAAAATCACTTTAATCCATTAGACATGACTAACCATTTGCGTACAATGGTTGCCAACCTTAACATTTGAAATACGAAAGATAACACCATGAGCGAAAGCAAACACCTTCCATTGATTATTTTAGGCTCAGGTCCTGCTGGTTACACAGCAGCTGTTTATGCTGCGCGTGCAAACTTACAGCCAGCTTTGATTACTGGCATCGCTCAAGGCGGTCAACTCATGACCACCACCGATGTAGACAACTGGCCAGCTGAAGCCAATGGCATTGAAGGCCCTGAATTAATGTCTCGTTTTTTGGCTCATGCTGAACGCTTTGGTACAGAAATGATTTATGACCACATTCACACTGTGGATGTGAACAAACGCCCATTTACCTTAACAGGTGATATGGGTGTTTACACTTGTGATGCTTTGATTATTGCCACTGGCGCTTCTGCTAAATATTTGGGACTTCCTAGTGAAGAAGCATTCATGGGCAAAGGTGTTTCTGCTTGTGCCACTTGCGATGGTTTCTTCTACAAAAACCAAGACGTGGCTGTGGTTGGTGGTGGCAACACTGCGCTAGAAGAAGCATTGTATTTGGCAAACATTGCCAAAACCGTGACCTTGATTCACCGTCGTGAAACCTTCCGTGCAGAAAAAATCATGGTTGATAAATTAATGCAACGCGTTGAAGAAGGCAAAATCATCTTAAAATTGAATAGCAATTTGGATGAAGTTTTGGGTGATGATTCTGGCGTGACTGGCGTTCGTTTGAAAAACAACGATGGCGTAACTGAAGATGTTGCGCTAACAGGCGTATTCATTGCGATTGGTCACAATCCGAACACAGACATTTTCAAAGGTCAATTGAATATGGACGAGACCGGTTACTTGATTACCCAAGGTGG
This sequence comes from Neisseriaceae bacterium, assembly GCA_030146285.1. GTDB lineage: Bacteria > Pseudomonadota > Gammaproteobacteria > Burkholderiales > Neisseriaceae > JASLFS01. The sequence continues at coordinate 7,622 of JASLBZ010000228.1, forward strand.
TCGTGAAGGCAATGCCACTCAAACCAGTATCGAAGGTATTTTTGCAGCAGGCGATGTGCAAGATCACATTTACCGCCAAGCCATTACCAGTGCGGCCAGTGGTTGTCAGGCAGCCTTAGATGCTGAACGTTTCTTAGACAAATAAATAACTTTCTTGTCTTCAATGATACAAAAAGGGCTTTAGCAATTGCTAAAGCCCTTTTTTATTTTTTCTTACTTCACATCTGAAACTGTTGCTTCACAAGCATTGTTCTTGGCATGAATGCCACCGTTAGGTGATGTATAACCCAAGCAGCCTAACACGGTATCAAAAATGGCTTCATGTCGATGCGTCGCACCTGTTGCTGCCAATTGTTTTAATTGATTAAAATTCTTTTGGTTTTGTTCTGATTCAAGGTATTGATCAGAAGCCCAAACCATCATGGGAGAGCGAAACTGCTCAGCAGGTGCAACATTGCGTGGTGTGCCATGTAAATGGTAATTGTCCGCAATGGATTCCCCATGATCGGCTGCATAAAAAACAATGGCTTTTTTGTCTCTGACCTGATTAATCACCTCATGAATAATGTAATCAGTGTACAAAACACTGTTATCGTAAGCATTAATTAACTGCTCTTTATTACAAGAAGCATCCACACCCATGCACTCGGGTTGGTATTTTGCAAACTCCCGTGGATAACGCATAGAATAAAGATAATGCGAACCTTTGGTGTGCAATACAACCAAGTGCTTGCCATTGGGGTGTCGTTTCACAGAGTCTGTAACCTTGTCCACCAACAATATATCACTGACTGGTTTGCCTTCATTCTGCTTTTCTGAGGCAATCATTTCTCGAAACATATAATCATCGGCAGCAATGCTCTTATAAAACCAAGTTTCACTTTGCATCGCATACAATTCAGAAGAAAAACCCAAGCCTTTTAAGACTGCAAAAATATTTTTTTCCAATAAGGTTCTTTGTTCATTATCCGATGCACCACCTTCACGCACGAACATGCAGCGCATTGAAAGCTTGGTTGATGTATCACAAGAATGCCCTTTCATCGCCACCAAGTTTTTTTCTTTAGCCAAAAGTGGTGTGGTATCTCGTTCATAGCCAAGCATACCCATGTGGTCCCAACGGGTGGTTTCACCCAGGACAAAAATCACATAAGTGTCATCAATGCCTTCTGGTGCAACATAGGTAAATTTTTCTAAAGGATCAAGCAATTCAGAGCCATCTTTTTGTTCTTGGTACTGGGTATACACAAACAAGCCCAAACCAGACAACCAATTCGATGGCACATAAGAATGGGCAACCAAACCACCATAGCTTGGCAAATCAACATTGGATTTTTGTGCTACTTCATCTCGTTTGTTATCAATGTAATCAATGGGCTTCCATACCAACAACACACATGCCAACAAAACCAAAGAAGGCGTTAAACGTTTGCCTTTGCTTTTTAGCTGCTCAAGATAAGTGTCCTGTAGGCTGTTTTTCCAAATCAACCAAAGTGGCAATGCGCTCATGAGAAAAAGCCAAATGACAAACTTAAAGCCCACCACCTCTTTTGATAAATCAATGTCTGTTGTCATGGCTGCGGCAATAATGCCATAACCAATGGTGACATTGAAAAATGCCATGTAATAACTTGCAATGACAGACATGACCAAGAAAAAAGATGCCATGATGCGAAAGAACAAACGGCCGCCCAGCGAGGTTATTCGCATCAAGAAGAAAGTCAGTAGCACGCTGATAAACAGCTCAATCACAAATGCACCAACAGCTGTTGAGTCAATGGCTTCAGAATGAAAAAGAAATTGTGCTTTTCGATAAAAAATCGCAATATTAAGAATAAATCCAATGTAAATGGCCAACAGCCACGACAGTTTGGATTGTGATAAAGAACGCAAAAACATCATCAAGAAACACCCCAAGACACCTTGTTTGATTTCAACAAGATAATCTAATTTATATTTGTTTATATTTGGAAAATCAAAATACAGTAAATGCTGGTTTAAAATATTTTGTATGACTCAGATTATCCTACCAAACAGCTATTTTTGCATAATACAATTTGATTCTTTTTGCCATTTTCAGCCTTCACTTGCCAATATCCACAAGCGCTGGGCGAAACTTTCTTTTTTGCCGATTTCACCTTATATTAATATTGGGTATTCATTCATGCACACGATCTTTTGTCCACGAGCCAGAAACCTTGTTACAATTTAAATTTGGTGGTGATTCAACAATGATTAAGGGGTGCGCAATGCAAATTTATCTGGTTGGTGGTGCGGTACGAGATGCACTTTTGAATCGCCCAACTCATGACCGAGACTGGGTCGTTGTCGGAGCCAAAGTTGAGGATTTGTTATCACAAGGTTATTTGGCTGTTGGGCAGGATTTCCCCGTTTTTCTGCACCCCAAAACCAAAGAAGAATATGCGCTGGCCAGAACCGAACGCAAAACGGCAGCTGGCTACAAAGGCTTTCAGGTGGATGCCTCACAAACTGTCAGTTTA
>JASLBZ010000010.1 GCA_030146285.1 Neisseriaceae bacterium
CCAAGCAAGAAATGATTCAAGCCAACTTGCGTTTGGTGATTTCGATTGCGAAAAAATACACCAACCGTGGTTTGCAATTCTTGGATTTGATTCAAGAAGGCAATATTGGCCTAATGAAAGCCGTTGATAAGTTTGAATACCGTCGTGGTTATAAATTCTCAACTTATGCAACATGGTGGATTCGCCAAGCGATTACACGCTCAATTGCCGACCAAGCACGTACCATTCGTATTCCGGTACACATGATTGAAACCATCAATAAGATGAACCGTATTTCTCGCCAATACTTGCAAGAAAATGGCGAAGATCCGGATTCTGCTAAATTAGCAGAACTCATGGAAATGCCAGAAGACAAAATTCGCAAAATCATGAAGATTGCCAAAGAGCCGATTTCTATGGAAACGCCAATTGGTGATGATGATGATTCACACCTAGGTGACTTCATTGAAGATGCAAATAACGTAACGCCTTCTGATGCTGCGATGTACACAGGTTTACAAGCGGTAACCAAAGAAATTTTGGAAAGCTTAACGCCTCGTGAAGCAAAAGTATTGCGTATGCGTTTTGGTATCGACATGAACACTGACCACACTTTAGAAGAAGTGGGCAAGCAATTTGATGTAACGCGTGAGCGTATTCGCCAGATTGAAGCCAAAGCATTGCGTAAACTGCGCCACCCTACGCGCAGCGAACGCCTAAAAAGCTTCTTGGACAGCGAAGAAACCAAACAGTAATCACATGATGAATCAAAAGCGAGCTTTTAAAGCTCGCTTTTTTTGATGCCTTTCATAATCCGCTCAATGTCTTCATTAAAAGAGAATCCTAATTTAAAGAGTAGGCAGCCTGAAACTGTGGTATAAAGCCTGCTTTGCCTAGTCTAAACACGTTCAATGAAATTAATTACCAGCATTGCCCTTGCCCTGTCTTTATTGTTATCTGCTTGCATCTTAGATGAAAAACCCAAATCACCACCAAGCCAAGGTCCCAAAACCTTTACCCAAGCCAAGAAAATTGCCCGTGAGCAAATTTATTTTGACCAAAACAAAAGCAAAGAAGGTACGATTTACTGTGGTTGCCAATGGCAATGGGCAGGAACATCAGGTGGGCGAATCGATTTGACATCTTGTCACTACCAAGTTCGCAAACAAGAAGAACGCGCAAAGCGCATAGAGTGGGAACATATTGTTCCGGCTTGGGTGTTTGGGCATCAGCGCCAATGCTGGCAAAAAGGCGGGCGCAAAAACTGTGTTGATACCGATCCAACTTTCCGCGCAATCGAAAGCGACTTACACAACCTAGCCCCATCAATTGGTGAAGTGAATGCCGATAGAAGCAACTTTAGCTATGGCATGCTACCAAAAAACCAGCCCAAACAATATGGACAATGCACGAGCAAAGTCGACAGCAAAATGCGCACGTTTGAACCAAGAGATGAAGTCAAAGGACAAGTTGCTCGCGTTTATTTTTATGTACACGAGCGCTACAAACTGGACATGTCACGCCAACAACAGCAATTGATGATGGCATGGAATAAAGCCTACCCTGTTAACAAATGGGAACAAGAACGGGACAATCGCATTGCCAAAATCACAGGCGTTCACAATCCTTATGTGACCGGTGAAAAAACTTGGGTATTAAAAGCCAGCAAACAAGCAGACAATACCACTGCCTCAACACCAAGCAAAAAAGCACCTTTTATCAAGGCCAATACCCAAAGTAAAATTTACCATTTTGCTAACTGCTCAGGTTACAAAACACTGAAAGCAGAAAATGCCGAGCATTTTGACAGTGCCAAACAAGCAGAAAAACAAGGCTACCACTTGGCCAAAAACTGCAAGCTTGCCAGCTAAACCAACTTGTTCATATAAAAACCCCACGCGCAATCAATTCATTGGGCGTGGGTTTTTTAAGTCATGTTATTGCGATTTTTGATTGACTCTTTTGGACAATGCCTCAGCACTTTCTTTGCGCTCAGAATAGCGATCGGTTAAGTAAGCAGCCTGAGAACGAGTCAGCAAAGTGAATTTATACAATTCCTCCATCACATCCACAATCCTGTCGTAATAAGGTGATGGTTTCATTCTGCCGTTTTCATCGAACTCCAAAAAAGCCTTGGGAATAGAAGACTGATTGGGAATCGCCAACATGCGCATCCAACGGCCTAAAACTCGCAGCTGATTAACAGTATTAAAAGATTGAGAGCCCCCACATACTTGCATTACAGCAAGGCTTTTGCCTTGTGTGGCGCGAATTGCACCAGCAGCCAATGGTATCCAGTCAATCTGTGCTTTGAATATCGAGCTCATTGAGCCATGTCTTTCTGGCGAACACCAAACCATGCCTTCTGACCAAGCCAGTAATTCATGCAGCTCTTTGACTTTGGGGTGCTCTATATCTTCATCATCCGGTAGTGGTAATCCTTTGGGATGAAAAATTTTCACTTGTGCACCAAAATATTCCAGTAATCGACCCGCTTCTTGTACTGCCAAACGGCTGTATGATGTTACTCTATTTGAACCATACAACAATAAAATTCGTGGTGGATGGGTTAAGGCCACGGGCGTTACCGCTGCCATGCTTGGTTTTTCAATGCAATCAAAGTCTATATTGGGTAAATTCATGATGTCTCTTTATCAAAGTATTGTTTCTTTAGCCACAATGACACGCTAACCAGCAATATCAATACGGGCACTTCAACCAATGGCCCAATAATGGTGGTAAATGCCACAGGTGACGTTAAACCGAAGGTTGCAATGGCCACTGCCAGTGCCAATTCAAAATTATTGCCTGCCGCAGTAAACGATATCGCCGTGGTTTTGGCATAGTTATTGCCCATCCATTTGCTCATGAAAAAACTGATAAAGAACATGACAATAAAATAGATGGTTAATGGAATCGCAATTCTCAAGACATCAAAAGGCAGCGTGACAACATCAGCACCTTTTAGAGCAAACATCGCCACAATGGTAAACAACAATGCAATAAGGCTTAACGGACTGATCTTCGGCAAAAATTCAGATTGATACCATGCCAAGCCCTTGGCTTTAACCAAACAAAATCGGGTCACAAACCCCATCAAAAAAGGAATGCCCAAATACACCAAAACAGCATGGGTAATGGTCCAAAAACTGATGTCCACCACTTTGGCTTCTAAGCCAAACAATGGCGGCAAAATCGTTAAGAAAAACCAAGCATAAGTGCTAAAAAATAGGATTTGAAAAATACTGTTAAAGGCAACCAAAGCGGCGACGTATTGATTGTCGCCACAAGCCATGCCATTCCAAATCAACACCATGGCAATGCAGCGCGCCAAACCAATGAGGATTAAGCCAGTCATGTACTCTGGGTAATCCTGCAAAAAAATCACCGCCAAAGCAAACATCAAAACCGGGGCAATCAGCCAATTTTGCAGTAGCGACAAACCCAAGGTTTTTTTATCTTGGAACACTTCAGGGAGCGCTGCATAGTCCACCTTAGCCAAAGGGGGATACATCATCAAAACCAAGCCAATGGCAATGGGAATGTTCACCGTATCCACTGTGAAGCTATCCAAAGTCTTGGCCACATCAGGTAGCATAATACTCACGCCAATGCCAACAGCCATGGCAATAAAAATCCACAAGGTTAAATTTCTATCAAGAAAAGACAGTTTTGTTTGCGCTTTCATGAGCCCACCTTGGCAATGCGAGTCAATAGCGTGGTGAATTCGTCTTGGCTTAGTGCATTTAAATCATTTGCAAATAAAACATCTAAGCGCTGATGGATAATATCAATGGTTCTTTCAAACGCAGCCAGTTTTTCCGTTTCAGGCAAATCCAGATGCGATGGATCTTCAAGTCCCCAATGCGCCTTGATGGCTTTGCCCAGATAAATGGGACAAGCCTGATTGGCTGCATCACTACACACCGTGATTACAACATCGATTGGATATTGATCACACTCACTGATGGATTTGCTAAATAAAGCATCGGTGCTTAAACCGCGATTATGCAAAGCCTTGATGCTAAGAGGATGAACAACGCCACTGGGATGGCTTCCTGCACTAAAAGCTTGAAAACCACTGGGCGCTTTGGCATTGAACAAGGCTTCTGACAAAATACTGCGGCAACTGTTGCCGGTACACAAAAATAGAAAATTCATCGTCTTCACTCGCAATAAACAGTTAAAACTGCATCTGGGGTTTTAAAGGGTTGGCCTAATTGCTGCTCAGTTGTTTGTAGCAACGCTTGGCACCATGGTGGTAAATCTGGATTAATCCGGTAATAAACCCACTGCCCTTGCTTGCGATCTAGCAATAATTTTGCCGTGCGCAGCAAAGCCAGATGGCGGGATATTTTAGGCTGACTCAAATTCAATATATCGGTTAATTCACAAACACATCTTTCGTTCTGCAAAACCAACAACACAATATCCAAACGGGTTTGGTCTGATAAACATTTGAAAAAATCAACGGGAATCATAGCAATACTCACTTCACAATATCCAAGTACATTCCAATATACGCATATTCATATATATTGTAAATAATTAATTTAGGTTCCCTAAAATAGGTTTCTGTCACCTTAAGAAACCACCGGTGCTAGTATAAAAATAACCCAATGTAAATAATCACTTGATTGGATCTTATTCAACAGTCATTTAAACGTTTACATGATCCAATCGATGTTATTTTGCTGTGCTTACCTTACTATCTAGCTTATTCATTTAGTTTGAGAAATCTAAAAAAGATGATGTTAGAAAGAGGCATTACCGTTAAGCAAACTACCATTCACTGCCAGATCATCAAACTAGCGCTACTACTGGCTAAAACACCCATAACACAAGAACAATCTAGACCAATATTGGGATTCAAAACGCATAGG